>CAYFHZ010000411.1:0-3548 GCA_964342535.1 uncultured Bacteriovoracaceae bacterium
TTCATAAGCTTCCTTAATTTCAATCACTTCAGAAAATCCTGTCATCATAATAAAAGGGATCTCTCCGTTATCTCTTTTTATTCGATGTAAAAATTCAATTCCATTAAGGATAGGCATTTTCACATCTGAAACAATGAGATCAACTTTTTGTAAATTCAAAATCCCAAGTGCTTCCTTCCCATTATTTGCTTCAACCACCTCGAACTCATTCATCTCAAGGGATCTTACAATTGATTTTCTGAAATTACTGTCATCATCGACAACCATAACTTTATTAATCATAAAAAATCTCCAACAGTTTGAATCAAAGGTAGAGTGAAACGAAAGCAAGTATTTTCATTTTCTCTATTCAAAGAAATACTTCCATTATGCTTCTCCATGATTCCTTTAATTATCGCTAACCCTAGTCCGGTTCCTTTGCCCACATCCTTAGTGGTATAAAAAGGAATAAACATTTTCTCATAAACCTCTTCAGGAACACCATTTCCAGAATCAATCACAGAAATACAAAGTTCATCCGAATGATCGACCTCAACTCGAATCCATTTTTCATCTAATTTTTCAATGGCATCACTCGCATTTTGTACAAGATTCATAATAACTTGGCTTATTTCAGAAGGATGACATTCCACTGAAATATCAGCAATATCTGTTGTATATGAAAACTCTATTCCCTTGTTTTTAAGACTCATTTCACATAACTGCATACTTTCAGAAAATAATTTTTTAAAAGATGTAAAAGTAAATTGATCCGAATCAGAACTTCTTGAAAAAGTTTTAAAGCCGTTTATGAGTCTAGACATTTTCTCAATTGTCATCTCCATCTCTTTTGCAATATCAAAAAAACGTTCTGTATTATCTCGACTTTTTAAAAGCTGTTCTAGTGATAATTGTAATAATCCTAAAGGAGTATTGAGTTCATGGGCCATCCCACCTGCCATTTCTCCCAGTGTGGCCATTTTCACGGAGTGCATATTTCGAGCACGTTCATCCTCAAGGGTGCGCTCCATTTGTTTTCTTTCAGAAATATCAAAGCCATAAATATTGATCGCATTTATTTCAGGGACAGGTCTGTAACAAAGAAGCAAGTCTTTACCGTTGAGCTTATATTCAAATTGTAAATATCCTTGACTCGTATCAATTTTCGCTAAATTCATATTGACTAAATCATTCCAAAAAAGTCCTCGCATCTTATCAATTTCAAAGTATTGATTAGCGGCTTTGTTTGACATCAGAATTTTTCCATTATTATCGATTCTAATAACGGGATAAGGATTATACTTAGTAAAATTTGCTAATTTTTCGTGCTCATCTTTTTCGATTGTCACTTCACGTTGAGTCTCTTGGATCATTGTTTCCAGCATTTCAATTTTTCTTTCAGCTTCAAGTAAATCTTTTTCTAATGATCCAAATGACATTTTAAATCTCCTTCACTATCCGAAGACCGCAATAATCATGTCCATAATGCATACAGTGATGGTGATGAATTTGTATATTATTTTTAAAGTGATGAGCGCATCCATAAATCAGTCCTTCTAGATACTCACATAACTTTCGTTTTGATTTATACTCTATCTCAATAATATTGCCTTCCACTGGCTTAATAAACACTTCCGGTAAATACTCATTTGGAAGTGCTTCACGCATATCCTTACTAATAATTTCATCAAGACGCATAATCACATCAAAACAATGTGATGCCTGCTTAAAATAATTTGGAAATTTCTCCATAATATGGGGGAAAGAGTACTTTCCAAACATTTCTAGTAAGTCAGGTACCGCTAAGTGCAATTCTCTATTTGCGGCCACCACTAAACATTTAAAGTCTTCATCTGCAAAAGCTTTTGGAATGTAAGTTTCATTTCCGTGGATAAGTTGGGAGCTTTCTATTATTTTATCCCAACTCTCCTCGGTAAATGCATCACAAATAAAATGCTCAAACAGATTAAAAATCATACCTTTCATAGCCAACGTCCTTCTTTTGAAGATAATCTTTTTTCTCTTAAGACTATTATCTCCCAAGGACATATTTCAAAAAAGAATTAATCTGACCTTAATAGTTTTTTTCTTTAAATAGCTAATTTGATAGGGTTTTCTTCAGTAATATGAAGAACATTTTCTTAATAATTACGAACAATCAACAGTTTAACTGTCTAACGATAATTAGGATTTTGCCACTCTCCAAAGAATGAATGAAGAGGTTCATGAGTGACTTCAGAAGCAATAGACCTGCTTGGGCTTGGTTTTAACCATTTAGAAGATGAATCAGCAAAGACTTCACTTTCACCTGCACAATGCGTTTCTGCACTTGATGTATTTACTTGATCTTCTCCCATACATTTTACGAATTTATGATCTCCATAAAATGTATAAAGATGATTTCCTTTGATAAAGGATTGAGTACAATCAATATAAGTAGCAACAGCAGGTGCCACATAATCATCATAAACATAAGCATTTGAAATAGACTCTTGCCACTCAGCTAGATTCATTTTTTTTGCTTTCATTTTTTTACTACTAACAGATGCCTTCCATAGTTCTTGAAAATCATTTTCAAAATTAAGCTCAGACATCATATTCGTGTTTTCCATTTTTTGGGTATAACACTGTTTAACAGCATTCATGTCCATAGATGCAAAGCTTTCTTGAAACTTTGCAGTTCCGCAGTAATCAAATACTTCATCATAATTTCTCGCCATTTTAAATACACTCTCTCCCATCTGTCCAAGAACGGAATGATGTGAAAGCCTCACTTTTACTCCTTCAAGACATTGTTTCGTTTTTTGGATAAGTGGTTTCATTTGAGCAAGTTCATTTTCATGATTCTTACAAAAACTAAACATCTTCCACTTAGAGACTGGTAAATGTTTATAGGCCGGAATATAAGTTTTATTTTTTACAATTACTTTTTCAGTACTTTGTGGAGACACGACTGAATATAGATCTTCTGTACAACGTAAGACATTTTTATAATTTTCTTGAAATGAAGATTCATTACAAAGTTTAGCAATTTTTTCATCACTTAGATTTTTTTTAATCTCATAACCAAACTCAAATTCACGTTGGCCATCAACAATTTCACCATCTACATTTTTATCTGCTAGAGCTAATTTTTGGGAAGCCTGATCTCTTAATTGAGTTAAATCGAGCTCACATTGAGAAGCATACGCTGATAAAGTTGAAAATGTTAAAGCTGTAATCATCCATTTCATAAAAGTCTCCTTATGAGTATCTTAAACGAAACAAATATGAATCTAAATCATCTCAAAACTTGCCTATAAGAATTATTTGCCTGTTTCCATAGGGCCAAGCTCGATAAACCTTTTAAAATACACTTCCTCTTCTTGGCAGGTATAACTCATGAGAACATTTTTTTGAAATTTTAACAGACAATCTTTAGGAACTTCTACTCCATCTAATATTATTTTGTTTAATAACTTAAAGCTATGCTCAGGAATTTCGTTATAGTATTTGATATGGATTTCACTTGCTTTAGGAAACTGCAACTCTCCTATTTCAAAATCATCACTAGGATGAATTTTTATGAG
>CAYFHZ010000412.1:0-3533 GCA_964342535.1 uncultured Bacteriovoracaceae bacterium
CAGTTAGGTATTCAAGATTTTGCAAATTCAAATTCCACCATGACAGAGTTAAATTGTATCGAGCAAGAAATTATAACAATTGAACAATTTTCTAATTCGACACAAAGTTACACTATCCCTTCAAAAGAAGTTAAAAGTTATCTAGAGAAATTCGATCCAAAAACTACTTTTTATATATTGAGTCTTGATATGGATGCTATTGATGGTTCTCAGATAAAAGGAGTAAGTGCTGTTAACCCAATGGGGTTGCCATGCTCAGCTGTCTCAAAAGTTCTTGAACAATTTTTGAGTCTTCACCCCAAATATTTCAGTCTAGGTATTTATGAATATAACCCTGTTTATGATGATCTATCTAATTTGGGTGTGAGATATATTGCGCAGTTGATATACAACTTTATGAAGTAAGAAGATATTGAGAATTTAAAAATGCTAATTAAGGATTACAAAAACAGTTGTAGTTTTTAAATTAATTAACACATTAGATTTCACCCCAAACCTAGATTGAAATTAAGTAATTATTAAGATTGATGGTTTTGACCGAAGAGTACAGTTAGTAATCATCTTGGTTAGACTATCGTTTTTATTTCTATAAGTAATTTTTTCATTACATGATTGTTGAGTTTCAATTATTTATGTATAGGTTTTTCAAGTGGTAGAAAACTTCAATAGCTATTATTTATCAAGGGGACAAGACAATGACTAGATTTTTTATCGTTCTAACTTTATTCATAAATTTTAAAGCTTACTCTAATATAAGTTTAAAATTAGATAAAGTATCAGGAATAATTCATACTGAACTGAAGAATTCTAGAGAGGATTTTTATTTAGAGTTGACTATAAATAGACACCGGCCCAGTGAATTTGATGGCAGGACATTTTATGCGCCATCTTGCCTTGAAAGTGGAGAAAAGAAATTATTAATAAAAATTAAAAAAGATAACACTTTTGAAATCCCAGTACTCGAGCTAACTAATAATTTTTCCGACCAATTTTGCCTAAACGTAAAAGTAGTTAACACAAAACTTAAGCAGATTCCTTCTTTTAGCAGCCGTTTTTCTACAAAGAGCGAATTTAAAGATAAAACCCAGGAATTATTTCTGGAGAGAACTTACGTTGATAAAGAAAGCCTAATTGTAAAGGTACCCTACAATTTAACATTTAGAGAGTACGCTAAAGAAATCCTAAAAGGGACACCTTATTTTAAAAGTAAAAAACATACCTGGGAATTTGAAGTTTATCATGGTTATATTGCAAGTGACTCTTACGCTTCAAGAAAACAACCTAGGACATCATATTTCAATACAGGTAAGTGCTACAACAATAGTTTTTCAAACAAGTGCATCGCATCAAAGACCTACAGAGCAAATACTACTTCTAGTTTGAAGTTGTCTAGTACCGTAGATAACATAGGAAAGGATATCTTTCATTTAAGTTTTGAAAAAGTCGGTCCTTTGAGAGATTTTGAACACATGCAATACAGTCTTAAGTTAAATGTTTGGAACATAAAAACAAAACAACGTGAAGCATACGTGCATCTAAACCCTTCTTTGAGCCCAAGGCAGAATCAAAATGGATATATAGGTTTCCCATTTATAACATATGTACCATCCAAATCTTTAACTGAATATGAAGTTGTATTAAATGATGACCTAGAGCAATTAAATAGGAATTTAAAATCGGATTAACTCCCCAAATGAAAATTTTAAATTTCTATAGCTTATTTCTTTGATAAGCAAAAGTGATATCAAAACCTGACTAACTTAATTTCACGTTAATATAATAAATATATGCTGAGTTTAAAATAAAAAAGCCCGTTTAGAATAAACGGGCTTTTTTCGAGAGACATAAGGAGAAGCTATAAAAAAATCCTATTTTTACAACTTCAACACACACACATCTAATACTAAGCAAATAGCGTGCCAAAAAAAAACAATTCTAAAACGAATAAGTACCCGTTTTTACGTTGGTAAAAAAACTTAAAAAACTTAAGATTTGACAGGTACATGTCAAACAACACGTCGCAATAGTAAACTTTTTAACTTTTATTATTAATAAATATTAATGATCGACCGAAAAAGTTTCAAATATCAATTAATTATGGAATAATAAATACAAGATTTCAGCATCTTATGTATTTATAAATATAAACCAAGGTTAATGACCAAAAGGACGCTCAATGGAGAATTTAAAAAGAACTGGTTTTTTTGCAACTTTACTAACTTTTGCCCTGATTCTTACAAGTTGTTCATCAACTAGTAATAAAAGCTCAGGAAGTGACTCTGATTCAATGGTAGATGACGCAGCAAGCGCAGCTAGTCTAGAGCTTAACGGTTCTAGTGATGAGAGTACGGCCGGACCACTTAAAACGGTTTACTTTGATTTTGATTCTACTAGCCTTTCAAGTGCTACAAAAGAAGCTCTTAATCAAAATGCAATGTGGTTAAAAACAATGGAGTCTGTAGATATTCAAATTGAAGGTCATGCAGATGAAAGAGGTGGACAACAGTACAACCTCGCACTTGGTGAAAGACGTGCTAAAGCTGTAAAAAGTTATTTAGAAGCACTAGGAGTTAAAGCTGCAAGAATTTCTGTTATTTCTTATGGTAAAGAAAAACCTATGGCCTTTGGTCATGATGAAGATGCTTGGTCAAAAAACAGAAGAGCAAATTTCGTGGTTACTGCTAAGTAATTAACGATTAATGAAAAAATATTTATTTATTACAATATTTTTTAGTTTTATTTGGGGATGTGGACTTACTACCACACGCCCCAAATTAGAAATGAGCTTAGCCCAATCTGCCTTTATTGCCGCCAAAAATGCCAAAGCTGATATTCATGCCCCTCAAGACTTTAGAAAAGCTGAAATATATTACTTAAAAGCTAAATCTAGCTACAAAAGAAAATATTTTAACAAGGCAAAACAATACGCCAAACTCAGCCAAAAATTTTCAGAAAAAGCAGAATTTGCATCAATTCGTAAAGTTACTCTAGAAAACTAATTAAACTTTTTTTACGATATCGTTTCATGTAAAATATCAAAAAAAGGAATTTTACATGAAAATATTTTTATTTTTGACTCTTACTTTTACCTTATCTGGATGTTTTAAAACTGCTGAGGAAATTAAACGAGAGGAACAAGTTGATACTCAACTGAGACAGTCTTCCCAAATTATTGCTGACTTAACTACCCAAATAAATGAACTTAAAGGTAGTCTTGCTCAAACATCGGGACAAATTGAGGAAATAGACCACAAAACAAATCAAAAAACGTTAACAGAATCTCAAACTTTGGGAGAAAAAATTCTTCAATTACAATCTCAAATTGAAGTTTTACAAAAAGAGCAAGCAACACAGCAAAAAACAATAGAAGAACTACAAAAAACAATAAAGTCCCAAAACAAGTATATTAAAAAAGTTAACAAAACTCTCAATAAAATGGGAGATGCAGAAGGTTCTTCCCTTCTAAATAAAGCACATAAAGCATTTGAAAAGAATCAACAAAAAGAAGCACTTGATCTCTATCAACAAGTTTT
>CAYFHZ010000413.1:0-3530 GCA_964342535.1 uncultured Bacteriovoracaceae bacterium
AAATTAGTCAATTCTTGTAAGTTACTAAAAATATTAAAAAGGAGTCTATTGATGAGTAATGGATTAAATAAAGTAGTTAGAAACTATACAGATGCTCTTGAAGGCATATCTAATGATATGTGGCTGATGGTTGGCGGTTTTGGTTTATGTGGAATACCAGAAGGTCTTATAAACCAGGTCTATGAATCAGGAGTTACTGGTTTAACCTGTGTATCAAATAATGCAGGTGTTGATGGCATTGGCCTTGGAAGACTTCTAGAAAAAAGACAAATTAAAACAATGATAGGCTCATATGTTGGAGAAAATAAATTATTTGAGCAATTATATTTAAGTGGAGAAATGGAAGTTATTCTTACTCCCCAAGGTACATTGGCCGAAAAAATCAGAGCTGCTGGAGCTGGTATTCCTGCATTTTTTACGGCCACTGGATATGGAACACAAGTTGCTGAAGGCAAAGAAGTAAAAGAATTTAATGGAAGAAAATATATACTAGAAGAAGCGTACCCTAAAGCCGATTATGCACTTATCAAAGCATGGAAAGCTGATCATTATGGAAACCTTATTTTTAGAAAAACTGCTCGGAATTTTAATTCTATGATGGCCACTGCCGGCAAAAAAACAATAGTTGAAGCTGAAATTATTGTTGGCCCAGGAGAACTCGATCCAGATCATATTCACGTACCAGGAATTTATGTACATAGAGTAGTTCAAAGCCAGACAGAAAAAAGAATTGAAAAAAAGACAACTAAGTAGGAGTAAATAATGGCATTAAGTAAAGAACAGATAGCAATGAGAATTGCACAAGAATTAAAAGATGGTTATTACGTAAACTTGGGAATCGGTATCCCAACCCTCGTTGCTAATTATGTCCCTAAAGATATTCAAATCATGCTACAGTCTGAAAATGGCCTTCTCGGAATGGGGGAGTTTCCATCAGAAGAGAATATAGATGCAGATCTTATTAATGCTGGAAAACAAACAGTAACAACTATTCCAGGTGCTGCATTTTTTGACTCAGCAGATTCCTTTGCAATGATAAGGGGTGGCCATGTAGATTTAACTGTCTTAGGTGCTTTTGAAGTTGATCAAGCTGGAAATTTGGCTTCTTGGATGATTCCTGGAAAGCTTGTAAAAGGTATGGGTGGTGCAATGGATCTCGTTGCTGGAGCAGAAAATATAATTGTGGCCATGACTCATGCAAATAAAAATGATGAATCAAAGATCCTTAAACAATGTACTCTTCCTTTAACTGGTGTTCAATGTGTAAGTAAGGTCGTAACTGACCTAGCTTTATTAGAACTAATAGATGGAAAATTTCATTTAAAAGAACGTGCACCAGGAGTAAGCGTAGAAGAAATCGTTATTAAGACTGAAGCGGAATTAATTGTATCTGGTGATATTCCAGAGATGACTTTTACTCATTAGACCATTGGGCTACTTAACATCCCCATAAAATTTTGACTAAACTCTTCAATGTCGAAGGGTTTAGTTACAATTTTTCTTACAAATTTGTCAGATATTCTTAATTTGTTTTCTGCAGTTAAGAACCCACTCATGACAAAAACTTCAATATCAGGAAAGTTATAATTAAGAAATTCAATTAATACACTCCCCTTCTCACTTCCAAAAACGAGATCAGTAATAACGACATTTGGAATCATAAATTCAAGAGCTTTATAAAACTTTTCAATAGTATTAAAGGTTACGATTGAATAACCATTTTTAGTAAAATGGAAATCTAACAAGTCCAAAATCTCTTGCTCATCGTCGAGTATATAAATTAATAGATCCCTCTCTGTTATTCTCATAAGAATAATTTACTGTTTTATCAGATGAAGTCAAATAAAATAAAACAAAACATGAATTATCTTGTATTTGGAAATAACCCGTATAATGTCTTAGATAATTACTAAGCCCTTGTCTTTCACTATGTAACTCTATGACCAGTGTTCCTTTGTCAAAATCAATTTCTACCAAACTTGCTTCCCGAAAGTCAAAATACTCCTTAGCGAGAGGATAAATTAACTTGTAAAATGCCTCTTTTGCAGTGAAACATATTTGATAAAAAGTAAGCTTCTTAGAATCGGGTAATTGCTTGAGGTATTCTTTATCTTTTCGAGTCAAAACCATTTTATCAAGGGTTGCAGTTCTGCTTTTATCAATCTTTTTTTCTATATCTATACCAATAGATTTGTACTTTGCTGTAAGACCAATTGCCGCTATTGCTGTACCATGAGAGTGAGTAATACTGCCCACAATTGGTTCTTCCCATAAAGGCTCACCTTTCTCTCCCTTAGGAATTTGCTTAAGACTTATTCCAAGTTCATTCGCAGCACTTATAGCGGCCATACGGCCAGCACAGAACTCTGATTTTCTTTTGGCCGAAAAGGAACTCATTTCACGTGGAATTTTAAAATCACATGATAAGTAGAATTCATTATCAAAATGAACTTTTTTAATAATAAGATCATTTAGATCTAACATAAAAGATCTCTAATATCTTGGCCGATTTTAAAAGGTAAGAGGTAACCATTTTTATAGAGCCCTGTAGCTAAATACACATGAGGCGTTATGAAATCACAATAGGGCATTCTTTTATAACCTTTTAAACGCACTCCCACTCGATATGAAAATTCTGAAAAAGCAGGTAACTCAATCCTAGCTTGCTTTTTTATAAAGTCATAAATTTCTACTAATGCTTTTTCATTGGGAAGATGGTGAGATGTTCTATTGTCAGTTGTTGCGCCAATTTGCAATATCTTCTCCTCTTTTCGAAAAATAAGATGATATTTTTCAAAAGCTAAATTAGTACTCTGTGAAAAATAATTACTTGAATAACCTTTTAACTCTAAGTAACTACCCGCGACAGGCTTGCAATGATCAATATAATAATCAACCTCAGAATTTAATCCTTTAACAATAGATGTATTATAGTTACTACACACAATGACATAATCAAATTTTTCTTCACCATCTGAAGTTATCACTCTCCCATCGCCCAAGACCTGAGAGACAATAACTTGTTTCTTGGTAGTATTATTTAATTTTAAAGAGAACCACTCTCTTAATTTTTTTAAATCAAAAAAATAGGCTTCGTTTTTATGAAAATACTTCATGCTAGATACGTAGGGAGCTATTTCAGATTGATGAACAGGTTCAAAATCAGGATAGCGACCTTTCCATTTTTGTTCTTGATCAAAAATTTGATACTCATGCCCTTTAGCAATACCTTGTGGATCATGTTTCTTAAGAAATGCTTCAAAACAATGATATGAGTCCACAATAAGATCACCTAAAGGAGAAATTCCCTTTGTGGTTCCTCGTAGACAATTTATCGCTGTAGATGCATCTGAACATGCAGGAAACGCTTCATTATGATAGTATTGAAAAACATCATAGGAGCAATTTTGAAGGGCAAATAATGTATTCCATGCCATCACTCCATCACCGATAACTAAAACTTTCTTTTTGCCCGACATGATATCCTTTTGCACTTAGTCAAAATAAAACTTAAGATCTTACTAAATTTC
>CAYFHZ010000414.1:0-3457 GCA_964342535.1 uncultured Bacteriovoracaceae bacterium
TTTAATAACATTTTTGAGAGTAAATGTGACTTCTTAATAATTGATTCATCTACAAGATTTAAAATTCATAAGGACCTATATTGCCCTGAGAGAAATATGAGTGTTGGAGTTAAAACAATTGTCGAAGTCGCCCTTGAAAATGATGATAACTTATCTATTGCAATCTGTTCCTCAAGTGAGTCAAATAGAGAAGATAAAAATGGTTCTAAGCAAGTCCTTTTTGCAAAAGAGGAGCTTTCTTGTCATACGGTAGCTAATCTTCTACAGATTGTTTTAGCTAGGGGCAAATCTTATGAAATATAGAAAAATAAAAAGTTGAGCTTGAATCTAAGCTTTATTTTTTAAACAATAGAGTGAGAGACAGTAAAAACTTGCAACAGTTCTTCTCCGTCATCACTTTGATACTTATCTAAAATATCAAATATTGAGTTTTGAATTTCTTTCTTTACTTTTTCTTTATCCCAAGGATTTAAAGATACGGTAGTGAAGAGAGCGAGGTTTTTGTCGTCTTGAACGATGCTTCTTTTTTTACTATTTATATTTTTGGACACTTCCTCAATTAATTCGACAAGTCCCTGCTTTTCATTCAAGCCTAAGAAGTCTAGTTTGTTAGATACAATATAAAATTTTCCATTTTTTTCTTTTAAAACTTTTGCCTTTTTAAAGCTATTTAATATTTCAAGGATTTGTTTCTCATTCAATTTCGTTTTTTGCTTTATTTGTTGGAGAGAACATCCTTTATCAGGATCACCTAATGAGGAGTAAACCAAGAATGTATCAATTCTTTTAATAAGGGGAGTTTGCATACCAATTGATTCAGTATCAAACTCTAATTGAATTTTTGTTCTAATATCTTTAACCTTTTTTTGAATACTTTTCACATTAGAGCTTCTTGGAATTAGATCATTATCTAAATAAGATAGATATCGGAAAAGAAGTGAATAGTTCCTTGGAAGCTTTAGAGCACTTATAATCTTTCTTAAGGACTCATTGGATAACTTCTTTTTTCCTTTCAAGTATTCAGAGATAAAGCTTCTTGATGAAAAACTACACTTTCTCGAGAAGTCTGCATAGTTTATCTTTCCGCGAGGGCTATATTTTATCTTTAGCGCCTCATGTAAAAAGCTTCTTGAATCTTTAAAATTTGTTAGACTAATAAATCTGTTGTCCATGGATAATACTTACTATGAGAGGATTCATGCGACAATATAATAATTATACGAATGTTCGCTTGGCGAACATATTTTAGCTCTTAGTGTTGAATAAAAAACCATATCAGAATATAAGTATTTAACACAGAAATTAGAACGGAGACAATAAATGAAAACAATACTTTTTTTGAGCTTATTCTTTTTAAGTTTTGGTGCTTTTTCACAGAATAAACCACTTGAGACTTTATCTCGCATTCAGAGAAACTTACTTTCAATTGATGGGGTTAATGCAGTGGGACTAAGACTTTGCGATGAGGACGTAACTGGAAATGATGATGTTGCAGTAGATATTGTTCCGACCAAAATTAAATGTGTATTTGTTAGAACAAGTAGTGAAACTGTTTTTTTGACTTTGAAAACTTTATTTGGGAATGGAGAAAGAAAACTCGACGGCGTTGTTGTATCACCAGAGTGGGGTGATTCTTCTATTCCACAACCCAGATTATCAGCAGGTAACTAAATAACGTAGGAGATTGTAATGAAAAGATTATTAATAGTAGGTTTGTTTTTAGGAGCATTTTCTAGTTATGGAAATACTTTAGAAACATTTTTAAGATGTGAGCAACATGACGATGCTGATCAATGGTTAGAAGTAGGGCTAACTATAAATGATGGACCAGGATATCAACTTTTTGTTGTGAAACATGATTATGATACAAAAGCTAAAGAATTAATCCTATCTAAAAAAGTTTTTTTATCTAAGTGTAGTAACAATCAAAAATGTTATAAAAATACCATGGATACTTTAAAGCTCACTTCAACAAGCAAAACATTTGAAACGGCTGATCTTATATCAATTGTAGATGGACCCGCTGAGATCTCATTAAAGAAAATGTCTTGCTTTAAAGATCATTCAATTATTTCATTTAATTAATTTAACTTATTCTAATTTTCGAGAAAAAATATCGCACAAAATTCTTGTGCGATATTTACATAATCACAAAACTTATTTATATTCACCGTCTCCCTTATTAAGGTAAGTATTAACGAGTTTTTCTCCTAACCGCAGGGGTAGATACTCAATAGGAATAACAATTGAATACTAGTTTTTTTTTCTATTTTTTTACTTTTAAATAATTTATTTCACAAACAAAACGGAGATGTTAAAGTCTTATAATGACAGATACATTTGATATCAAAAAACTAAAAAAAATTAGGATGCAGGATTTAAAAAACTTCGCAGGAAGCTCTGTTTTTAACCGTGGTGAAAAATACAGCATTCAAGGAAGGGTAGATGAGGTCTTTATCTCTCCAAAGGGAATCATTGCAAAGGTTCGTGGAACTAAGCCTTATATTACTCAAGTTTGGACAACGAAAAGTGGAGCCCTAAAGTCTAGATGTACTTGTCCGTATGGAGCAAGTTGTAAACATGCTGTGGCGACAGTCTTTGAGTACTGGAAAGATAAAGACATTGTAGAAGAAATTAGCGAAGATCATCAATATATCCTAAGGCTTGAAAGACTCTATGATTCTGACAATTACTATAACGACTGGGACGCTGAAACTTTTGAGCAAGACTTAAAAATGCAAAAATCTGATGTTCAAAATAAATTAAAGAGCTTTCTTGGTAAAAAATCAAAAACGGATCTGACAGAACTTGTTTTAAAAATTGCAGATCAAAACGCCAGAGTAAGAGAAGAGCTTTTTGATCAAATCAATCTCTCATCTGGAGATCATTCTAAAATTACGAAAGAGATTAAAGCAGAGATAAGAGGCATTTTTTTAGAACCTGCATGGTACAACCACTGGAGTGGAGAAGGAAACCTTGCTGATTTCTCTAGAGTTAGAAAGAAGATGAACTTTCTTTATGATAAAAAACAATACAATGCTCTTATTGAAATTCTTTGGGTCTTTATTGATGAGGCAGATGAATATATAGAGCAATGTAATGATGAGGGAGAATCTCAAAGAGATATTCAAGAATGTGTTTCCATCGGAATAAATGCTATTGAAAAATCCTCTATGGATGATAGTGAAAAGCTCATTTTAGCGGTTACTACAGTCATGTATGATAATTTTGGGACTTTTAGCGATTTTCATGAACTTCTTCAAAAGAAGTATCCTAAACAGGCCTGGGTAGATCTTTCTGAAAAATTAGTAAAAACTCTAGATGAAATGTCAACTACAAAAGATAGCTTTTCAAGTAGATACAGAAGAGATCGAATCAGTGACTTTGTTATTCTTGCATATGAGAATTTGGGAGAGAAAGAAAAAGTATTAAGATCGTCCTCATCTATATTACAATC
>CAYFHZ010000415.1:0-3457 GCA_964342535.1 uncultured Bacteriovoracaceae bacterium
TTAATATTTCCATTATTAATTTGCAGTCTATCGTTAAAAATATTCATTTTTTTAAGCCACTCTAAAAACTCTGGAGCAGGTGCCAAACCTAATGTTGATCGTAAATATAAAGCATCATGAAACGATGTAGATTGATAGTTAAGCATAATATCATCTGCACCTGGAATTCCCATGATAAAATTACATCCGGCTGTACCCAGAAGAGTTAAAAGATTATCCATATCGTTTTGATCTGCACTCGCATGGTTAGTATAACAAATATCACACCCCATAGGCACACCTAGTAATTTTGCGCAAAAATGATCTTCAAGACCTGCACGAGTTATTTGTTTACCATCATATAAATACTCAGGACCTATAAAACCGACAACAGTATTAACTAAAAAGGGATCAAACTCTCTGGCAACCGCATAGGCCCTCACCTCACATGTTTGAGCATCTACATCATGATGTCCATTAGCAGAAAGAGCACTACCTTGACCTGTTTCAAAGTACATAACATTTTCACCAATAGTTCCTCTTTTTTGCTCTTGGGCCATTTCATTGGCCTCTTTAAGCATAGAGAGATTAATACCAAAACTTGTATTCGTAATTTCTGTGCCAGAAATTGATTGAAAAACAAGATCAATTGGAATCTTTTTTTTCATCAAATCAATTTGAGTTGTCACATGGGTTAAAACACAGGACTGAGTGGGAATTTCATATTCTAAACGAATTCGATCAATTAATTCTAATAACTTTGTGACATTTTTAGGATTATCAGTAGCTGGATTTATTCCTATCATCGCATCACCAGAACCTAAACTTAGTCCATCCATCGTTGATACAAATATTCCTTTTTCATCATCGGTTGGATGATTAGGCTGTAACCTAACTCCTAAATGTCCTTTTAACCCCATAGTTGTTCTAAATTTTGTTATAACTTCGCACTTTTTAGCAACACGAATAAGATCTTGATTCCTCATAACCTTACTTACTGCTGCAACCATTTCAGGGGTAAGTGCCCACTTTATACTCTGTATATCTTGAGTGCTGGTATTATAATCTAATAACCACTCTCTTAAAGATCCAATTGTATGGTGAGAAATTATTTTAAAAGCTTCTTTATCAAATTGATTCTCAATAAGCCTTGATACTTCATCTATCTTCGAATCTATAAGAACTTCATTTAAAAATGTCTTTAGCTCTAAATCAGCAAGGCACATTTGAGCAGCAACACGTTCTACCTGAGTGTTAGCAGCAATTTTTGCTAACTGGTCAGCTGATCTCAAAGGAGAGGCTTTGGCCATAAGTTCTCTTAATGACTTAAAATGGTAAGTAATTTGACCTATTGAAATAGAATACTTCATAAAGTCTATTTTCACATACTTATAAAATAAAGCTAGCAACGTGGAAATATTATCTTAACCGTTACAAAACTAACAGTTTTTAAGATCTAACATATTAGAATTTCATAGAAAATGTAATGAAAAAGAGAGTTAAAGATAACTCTCTTTCCTAGAACTATAGCATCAAATCAATCAAGACACTCAAAATAATCAAGACATCTTGTATACGACATAATTGGTCTACCTGGGAGAGAACCGAATTCACAAGAAATATCATCGATATCTTTAATTTCAGCACCTGCATATCCAAGTTCTCGACAAATAGCATGGGCATTCATTTGAGTTTGCTTTCTGGCATGAAAATCAACATTAAAACATAAAGGATCCCATCTCATACAAGACTCAGCATACCCTTGGGAACGTATAACACGCCCATAATCATCAAAATAACTAACCTGATTTGAAATGGCATAGACATTGGGACTCAATACTAATAATAATAAAAACTTCATTTCTCACTCCTTTAAAAGTTTTTTTATGAGTAAAAATGTTTTATCTCAATCCATTGGATTGTAATATCTAATAATATTCGCTATATGTTTCCAAATGGAAACCAATAGGATTAGACAATTTTGTGTCGTTGCTGAAGTTGAAAACTTAAGAAAAGCAGCTCAAATGCTTCATATGACTCATGGGGCATTATCAAAGTCATTACAAATACTGGCCTTAGATCTTAACAAAGAACTTTTTATAAAAAGTGGTAGAGGTATAGTGTTATCTGACGAAGGAAAAAAATTCTACCCTAAAGCATTAGAATTTTTAAAAGCAGAGGATCTTTTACTTTCTAAAGAAGTAGAAAATGATTATTCATTTTCCATTGGAACATTTGAAGTATTTTCAACGTATTTTTTTACAAAAGAAATTGCTTCAGAATTTTCTAATAAATTTCGATTAAAAGAGTACTTACCTGGAGAATTAGAAAAAGCATTAATTAATGATGAAATATCTATGGGAATAACCTATAGCATTATTCCAACAAAAGGACTAGAAGCACTTAAGATTGCAAGTTGTGAAATGAGTCTTTATGGAAGAAATGAATTGATGAAAAAGCATACCATTCATGATGTTCCTTTTGTCGCTCCAGTAGTACCTATACGATCGACAATAAGTGGAGTAAAAGGCCTTGATGGATGGCCAGATGATAAGATGCCAAGAAATAAAACTTATGAAGTCGATATGTTAGAGACTGCGCTACAATTGTCTTCTCATGGAAAAGCAATAGGATTCTTTCCCAAATTCCTTATCAAATATTTTAATCAAACGACAATACAAAAATATAAACTTGAGGAACTACCTCTTCCAACTCAAGCAAAAAAAATAAAACGTGATATATTCATATTAATTAAACATGGAAAATCGGAAGATAAATTCATAAAGAAAATGGCACGTATTATAAGAAATGCCGTTAAAGAATAATTAAACCCGATGTACGACTGTAGGAGATGCTTGGTCAGTTGGATAAATAACAATCTCTTCGATATTAACATGCTTTGGTTGACTAAATACCCAGTATACTGACTCTGCAATATCTTCTGCATCAAGAGGAGTCATACCAGCATAAACCTGATCTGCTTTTTCTTTACTTCCTAACCTAGTAGTACTGAAGTTTGTATCAACCATACCTGGACTAATTTCAGAGACTCGAATACCAGATCCGTTTAAATCAAAACGCAATCCCTTTGTCATGGCCCGCACAGCATGCTTAGTTGCACAGTAGACATTTCCGTTAGGGTACACCTCATGACCTGCTGTTGAGCCTATGTTAATAATATGTCCTTTTTTATTATTGATAAAAATTGGGGCAATATTTTTACTCATTTCAATCAAGGATATAAGATTAACTTGTATCATTTCAAAAATAGCATCAGAGTCTAACGTATGAGTTGGAGCAAGTCCAAGTGCAAGTCCAGCATTATTAACCAAACATTCAAGCTTTGAAAATATATTATGATTTGTTTTAAAAGCTTCGTTTATTTCAGCTGTATTTATCATGTCAATAACAAGAATTTCTATTTCAATTGCATGAGTTGTTTTATTCATTAATTCTGATTTAAGACTTAATAATTTTT
>CAYFHZ010000416.1:0-3445 GCA_964342535.1 uncultured Bacteriovoracaceae bacterium
GTGCTGTTATATTAACGGGAAGCTGCTGTCTCACTTTTCCTGTGGCCGTTGTAACTGTTTTTCCTGTTTTCGTATACACACCAGTAACTCCACCAAAAACTCCAGCACTTAAACCAACACCAATTGTATCTACTAATTGTAAACGGTTATTTGTTCCTAGATATGGCCCTGCAATAATATCTCTATTGAGAATAATATTTCCTTGTAATGTGGGAAATATATATGACGCGACAGGAGTCTTATTAGTGGTATTTGTAATTAGAGATTCCGCGACATCTTCAGCTATTATTTTCTCTACTTCTTCGTTAATATGTTTATTAATATCTGTTCCCATAAATCCAACAGAATTAAAATACTTCTCAAATGCATCTAAACCTAAATTAATGGCCTTTGATTTAAAAAGAGCACGCATTTTCTCAGAGTCAATTGGAGATTCAGGGTCAGGTATTTTAAAACGTCTGGCATAACCATCGTAGAATTCTTTAACGAGTTCTCCTTTAATAAGATCATCACCATTTGAAACATGAACATCAAAATCCAGTTCTATAACATCAATATTTAAAAGTTTTGCTAGATGATTTCTTCTGGCCTTAAGCTTATGAAACAACAAAAGCTTAACAGATGGAGGTAGCTCAGTTGCCTCTACAATTTCCCACCAATCTTTATCACTTAACTTCATAATTCGACGAGAAATCCACAAAGCATCATGATAAGATGTATTAAATTCGCTTGCTAAGGCATATTGAACAACTAAATTACCTGAATATTCTCTTCCAAAGCTCCAGGTTAACATATTAATACTTTCAGGAACGGATACTAAAGAATATGGGATAAGAAGGGAGTCATAAATTCGCTTTCCTTGAGCAATTTCTTCTGAAATATAGCCTCTAGATAAATTTAAATCAAACTCTTGATCTTCCATGAGCAAAACATCTTGTAAGATAACAAGATAATCATCAGTGGTATTTAAAACCCAACGATCAAAAGAACCTGCGTTATTTATACTAAGTTCCGATTTAAAATTATCTACTTCTTCTTGATTTTTAAATTTTAATTTTAACCTTTTCACCCACTTTACTGGTGGAACTTTATATCCAAGTTTTTCAAGTAAAGCTTTTCTTAATGTATAATTATGTATCGTTTTACTGAGAAAGAGTGAATATTGAATTGGAACTTGATTATTATTATTTTTATTAACGGTAATCCGATATGAGCCTAACCTTCCCCATGCTTGAGAGGTAAATTCGACAGTATCCATATCTTCAATTTCAATTTTATCTGAGTTGGAAGAAAGTGATTGTCCAATTTTATTTTGCCAAATGTCTGTATCTTCTTGTGGGTCAAGGTCCGCTAGTGTCCATTGACATCTCGTTTGTACAAACTGTATCTCAAATAATCTTTGGGCCTGAGAAGGAGTTAAGACCTCACCTTTTGCCACATCATCTATACAAACACTTTGATTACAGACTAAATCTGATGCCGGTACACTCCCAGCAACTAAAGGAATGGTGCCTTGGATGGGGTTATAGGTTTTAAGGTTTTCTTTTATACAAGCATTATAGGCCGTAACACTTGTGGTATTTCCTTGAATATCATCAGATACGCTACCTCCATCTACTATTTCCTGTCCGTAAATGAGTGGCAAAACACATAAATAGAAAATAATATACAGAATTGTACTTTTCATTAAACATCCTAGCTTAGTAAACACTAGGTTATTAGCACACTTCATAACGCATTGCTTCTTTTTGTAATATTAGAGGTATAATTTACATATATCTTAGAGATTTAAGTAATTTACATCTTTTACAACAGGCATAAAGTAAAAAGCATCTAAATATTCAGAGTACTTACCACCAACTAAATATTGCCCATTAACAACTGTTTTAATTTCATTTTCTAATGATTTTAAGACTGAAGAATTTTCAAAAAATAAAGGTTGGGATGATTCAATATTCTCATAAATTATTTTTTCTAGGCTCAAAGGAAAAAGTGGGATTTCACATCTTTTTCCATTCGGACAACCATGTCCACTATGTTCACCAGTTCCAATAAAAGACCAAATTGCATAAACTTGATCTGGATATCTCTTATTAATCCAAGTTCCAATCACATTCCAACCGCTATAAGTTTCATTATTAGAGTTTGATGCATCTGTTTTAGTTAAGTGCCCATTATGACCAAGAAAAATTGATTTATCTTCAAAGTAATTCTTACTTTCATGCTGTAGCATAACTTCAACCATTTTATCTTCCCGCCATTGAAGAGCTTCAAAAATTTCATCAGTATTTTGAGTTTTTGAGTCTATTATTAAATACTCTAAACTATTTTTAAATTGCTTTATATGAAATAAGAAATCTTTATCTATATCTAATATTTTTATTGCGATTGAATAGACTTTATTCATATATGCAAGTTGTTTTTCATAACGCTCAATTCTTTTACCTTCAACTTTTTTTGAACGTTCTAAAAGTGTATAAATTTTTTCTATGCGTGATTGGCCAGAAGATTTAATTCTTCTTTTTTTGAGATATTGATCAAAAAAGACATATGCTGTTCCTGGATTCATATCCAGATCAAAGCCATGATACTGTAGTTTTGGGTATTTAATTTTTAAATCTCTGAGTTTTCTTAAATAATTGACGACTTCTTTTACAAAGTTTCGATTTGAATATTTTAATTCTCTACCATAGCTGAAACCATAAAGACCAACTTGTTTAAGATAATCTTCGTCACCGGATTCTAGATATTTATTAACCATAACCCCGTCAGCATAACCAAGTTCAGCGTAAATATTTGTATACCCTTGCTCGGCCAGGGCTTCAATAAAGCGTAAACGATAGAGAAATTTTTCATGAAAGTAATGATCAGATTCTCCCAGGTAGACAATAGATTTGTTTTCTAAGCTATTAAGAAGTTTTTGGGTTATTTCTGGTGAGAGTGCTTGGTCAAAATTATCTTTCACACTAATACGACTGATTTCATTTACCAATTTATTATTGATAGCAATTGAAGTACTAACATTCTCTATTGTATTATCTTCTTTGGCTACAGTATTAGAGGAATCATTTGTATTTTTACTTTCATTACATGAAAACAAAATAAAAAATAGGAATATATACTTCATCTCACACCTTCTCATTGTTTATAATTTTATTAATTCTTTCAAGTTTTTCTTCTTCTTGTCTTATTGCCTTTTCAATTTCTAAAGCATAAATTATTTGTTCATCTCGGCTTGAGACACCATTTTGAAGTCGCGCGTCCAATTCTTTTAGCTTTTGTGGATCAGACTTGTTAAGTCGTTTACGATTTCGTTCTAAATAACCAGTAATATAAAAAATTTCAGGATCATATATATTCATATTAAACAATATACTTTGCTCAAACCTTCTAAGCATCTTAACCTTAGTCTCTATTTGATGTCTTCCTTCTCTTAAAATGTTTC
>CAYFHZ010000417.1:0-3435 GCA_964342535.1 uncultured Bacteriovoracaceae bacterium
TACTTCTTATGCTCATAAAGAATCACAAAAAAACATACTTTATAAAGCTATAGACAGCTTAGATACAGTGGATATAACGAAAAGAGATCAATCATCAGTGATGATGACATCCTCTCCAGAAAAAATTGCAGAAGCTAAAGAGATGATAAAATCTTTTCGCCGGTTTTTAATGGATTTTCTAGAGGATACAGATGATAAAACTGCAGTTTATCAGATGAGTATTTCGTTATTTCCTCTCATCAATTTAGAAGAATAAACAAGGAATAAAATTATGAAAATGTTATTTTTAATATTTATGTTGAATTTTACTTTTGGAGTCGATGCATATGCTGCTGGCCGTGAAGGCAATGGGGGGATTAGTATTTATTGTCCAGCTCCAGTTGCGAACAATCCAAGTTTAGTTGGGCATATGTTTTATGATTTTTATGAGGCCATAGATAAATATAAAGTCGAAGTCGTACCACCCAAAGGAACTACTACAAATGAAAAGGTATTAGATCTTATTGGTAGAGTTGCTGAAAAAAATCCTACAAGAGCAAAAATGTATACCTCATGGTTTAAGAAATTTTATAAAGAAAGTGATTTTCTAAAACAAACAACTCTACCAGACTCTAGAGATATGGACTTAGCTCGACATGATTCTAGTTGTAAACTGACACAAGTCATTTTACAGGCGAGACCAATTTTAAAAGAAGATTATCGTTATACCTTTGATGCCGATAATTGGAATAAGTTAGACTCTAATCAAAAGGCATATGGGATACTTCACGAATTAATATTTAGAGAGGCTAAAGAAATAGGTCATGAAACATCCCGCCTAGTTAGATATTATGTTGCTCAAATTATAAGTGATCAATTATCGGTTATGTCGACATTTGAGTATATGAATTTAGTAAATATCTTTTATACTGGAACCGGCATAAGTAAGGAAGATCCAATGTTTGAATCTAAGGAAGGCTTATTATTAAAACATCAGAAGAATATTGAATGGGATGGAGGAGAGTTATCATCTTATTCAGGAGAGTTTTCTACTGATAATACTTATAGTAAAACTCCTGGTAAATTTAAAGGTTCTGAAACATCAAGTCTTGTCTGGAATGATGATAATACAGTTACTATGAATGATGATATTTCACTTTTAATTTCAAAAGAGAATATAGAGTTTGAACTGCTGTTTAATAATGCTCTTTATAAAAATGATAGTCATCTTTTGGTTATAAATAATGAGTTTAACTATGGAAAAAAACTACAGTTAAAGTATAAAGAGTTTATATATGAAACAGAAATGAGTGAAGTTCAAGTTGACTTAAATTTCTCTCAAAGTATCAAGTCTTTTATAAATGATAATAAGTTTAAACTTGTAAGGTTTAGACGATATGATGTTGATGATGTGAAGTCATGGCATAGCATACTTATACCAGATGAAATAAAAATAGTATTAAAACCTGGTCTACGATTTGGAGATAAACTTTACTTTTCTAAAGCAGGTTCTTTTATAGCCCGAAATTTATACAATCTTGATAGAAACTTCTTTGATATGAAATCAACAGGCATCATTTTTATGAAAGATAATAATTGGGATTATTTTATAAGTGCGAATGATACAGAATTTACAGATCCTGTTGATGGAAGGCATTGTGAGGTTAAAAAAGGTCAGAAAGTTTATTTATATAAAGATATTTTTTATCCAATCATGGATAGAATTTGTGAACCTATGTAGTCTGTAAAAACAACCACTTGGCAATGCTAAAGAATCATTATTGAAACTCCGATACATAATGTAGAGGAGTTTTTATGAAAACACTTTTAGTTTTATTGTTAGTGCCATTTTATAATTCATATGGAAAGAAAGCTGATCTCTCTGCATTTAATGAAAAAATGAATATCAATATAGAAGAAGTTATAAAAGATAATCCACAACTCTATGAAAAAAATAATTCAAAAAGATCGGGGAGAATGCCAGCTTCAGTTACGCCTGACAAATTTAGATCTATTGATAAATTAGATCAAATAGAAGAACAGGCTGACACTCATAATTCTTGGTAAAAGTATATTTCCTATCAAGCTTTATAAATAAAGAAGGAGCCTAAGCTCCTTCCTTATTGTTTAAATATTTTTGTAAGTGGAGATGCAATATCAAGTGGAACTGGAAAAATAACAGAAGATTTATTGCTTCCACTTGCAACTTCTCTCATGGTATCTAAGTATCTTAAGGTCATCGCATTCTCCTCAGATCCCAGAACAGCAGCTGCTTCAGCTAATTTTTGTGCAGCTTGAAATTCACCATCAGCAGAAATGATTTTAGCTCTTTTCTCTCTTTCAGCTTCAGCTTGTTTTGCCATGGCCCTTTGCATATTCTCAGGTAAGTCTATAGCTTTAAGTTCTACATTAGTAACTTTCACACCCCATGGCTCTGTTTGATCATCTAAAATAACTTGTAGTTTACTATTTATTTCATCTCTTTGAGCAAGGACATCATCAAGTTCGTACTGTCCAATAACTGATCTCAAAGTCGTTTGAGCAATTTGTGATGTGGCATGATAGAAATTTTCAACTTGAATAACAGATCTTTGTGGATTGTTAACTCTAAAGTAGACAACACCATTAACCTTCAAGGTTACGTTATCCTTGGTAATAATATCTTGGGAAGGTATGTCCATTGTTACAACTCTTAAATCGGTCTTTACCATTTTTTCAAGAATAGGAATGATGATAATGAGACCAGGTCCTCTGACATCTTTGTAACTTCCGAGTCTGAAGACGACACCACGTTCATATTCATTTAAGATTTTTACTGAGCTTAGGATTAAGACACCTAAGATAATTAATAAAGGAAATAGACCAATCATTTTTTCTCCTTATGCTTGTTTTATTTCTAAAAGCATTTCATTATTATCTGTTTTTACAACATATATTGTTTCATTTGTATTGAGCTCATTTGAAGAAAAAGCTTTCCATGTTTCACCATGTACTCTTACTTGATAAAAATATCGATCTTCTTTGTGTTCAATAAATTTTAATATCTGTCCTTCATGTTCTGTCATCGAGTTGAATTGCTTTTCAGTGCGTTTTGTTTTTAGAAAGAACCATCCAACAAACCCAACATATAAAACGATACTGGCAACCACAGATGCAATAATACTCATTTCAATTTGGACTAAACTATTCTCTGTTCTAAAAAGAAAGAGAGATCCTGCAATAAGTGAAGCAAGACCTGCTATGGTAATGAGTCCAAAACTTGTGACATAGGCTTCTATAATAAAGAGTATAAAAGAAAGAATAATAAGTCCCATTGCTCCAACATTCATAGGTAACACTTGAAAGCCAATGGCCGCTAGTCCCAAAAAAACGGTTCCTATTGCACCTGCAACAAAGCCACCCGGTGCTTGAAACTCGAAATATATTAAAGCTGCACCTATTATAAATAAAATATAA
>CAYFHZ010000418.1:0-3425 GCA_964342535.1 uncultured Bacteriovoracaceae bacterium
CCACCGACACAAGGATTTTCAGTCCTTTGCTCTACCAACTGAGCTATCAGGGCACATAAGTTTCTTTTAAAAACGTGATACATAAGTTATTGTTTTTTACAGTTATAGTCAATCAAAAAAATCAATTAAAAGAAAAAATTATGAGCATAAAAATTATAAAGAAAACTCTCGAAAACCAATATTTTTCATTTAACTCGATGGTATTTCTCCCCTCTGAAAAAGTCGAAACTCGCTCTGAGTGGGGACTCTTTACCCATGGCTATACTGCCAGTAAATCAGATTGCATTTCTTGGGCGCAGCGTCTAGCTGATGCCGGTATTCCTTGTGCTATTTTTGATTTACCTGGACATCATTTAGGAAGCTATAATTTTGTTAATTCATTCGAGGATTTCAAAAACCAGGCCCATCATTGTTTTATTGATGCTTATGAATTTTTATCAACAGAAATCAATATTCCATGCGAGAAAATTATTTTTGCTGGACACTCCCTTGGTGCACTTCTCTCTATAAAAGCATTAGAACTAGATTACTTTAATTCATTTGGTAAACTATCTATTGGTGTTGGGATTGGAATCAGTCAGCATAAAACAGTTCACCTTTTTGAATCAAGTTTTTATCAAAAGACATTGGATATAAGGAGACAACTCATAGATGTAAACTTAGATTCTGACTTTATGTTTCCATGGATAAAAGAAGAAAAGCTTAAATTATCTATGAAAAATCACAGAATTCATCTTATTACAGGACTAGATGATGTTGTCGTTGGTGAAGGTGGAGCAGAGGCTTTACAATTTAATCTCCAGGCACTTGATAACAATGTAACTTTAGCTGAACCTAAGAAATTACCTCATCACGAACCTTCTATGGCCGCTACACATATTTATAGTTTTGTTAAGAAGGAATTAAATTTGTGATTTATCCTGTATTAGCAAGTGCATTTATACTTACTATAATAGGATTTCCTTTTTTTCTTTATAAGATTATTACTAAAGAGAAATCAAAAAGATATTTAAAATTTTATACCTTATGGCTGATTTGTTATTCTCTTTTTATTATATTTGGTACTGGCCCGAGTGATAATCGTCTAAAATCGACCAACTCTCTTTCTCCTTACAAACTACCTTGGAAAGAAGGTGTTACACGTTTCGTTTCTCAAGGTAATAATAGTTTCACTAGCCATAGAGAACTTCATCATTACGCTTGGGATTTTTGGATGCCCATTGGCACAAAGGTTCTTGCAAGCCGTGGGGGAACAGTCACTCAGGTCATTCAACATTTTGATGGGATTGGACTCGACTCAAATTATATTTACATACAACATGAAGATAAAACAATTGCTATGTATGCTCATATCAAAAAAAATGGAAGCTTCGTTAAGCAAGGTGAAACCGTCTCCCAAGGGCAGCCGATTGCTCTCTCTGGGATGGTTGGGCAAACACTTAACCCTCATCTACACTTTGTTATACTTAACCAGGACTTAACTAAATCTCTGCCCATTTCTTTTAGTGATTTAGACTTAGGAGTGCCAATGGCCGGCTCCTTTTATCAATCAAAAAATAAGCTATAAATACGGCCTTAAGTTTTTTATCAGTCCTCTTTTCCCTACTCTTTCAAAAGAAGTGCCCTTGAAAAAAGTTTTAAATCCCTTATTACTCATTTTTTCAAGTTCTGAGATAATTAACTTTAAATCTCTATTAAAAAAATTTACAAGCCTACTTTCTTCAATGCTATCAATATTCTTTAAGGGCTTTCTATTCCATGGACAGACTTCCTGACATATATCACAACCAAATACCTCATGAGTATTCTCTGCATAACCTTTTGGAGGCTCAACTTCTTTAAACATCTCTATAGTAAAAGTACTTATACATCTATCAGAAAATATTGTTCTCGAGTGTGGTTGAATTGCTTTTGTTGGACATGCATCAATACATCTTGTACATGTTCCACAATGGTCAGCTTCAATGTTTCTTATCGCTATATCTAATTTTTTATTTAAAAGCAGTGATCCAATTAACTGATAAGAGCCAAATTCCTTACTTATGATCATGGAGTTTTTACCAAACCAACCAAGACCTGCCCTTTGGGCCAAGTCTCTTTCTAAGACAGGGTGAATATCTAAAGAGATTTTATATTCAAGCTCAAGTTGAGCGCTAAGTTGATTGCCAATGATTTCTAGTTTCTCTTTTATCCAATGATGATAATCGAAGTCTTCAAAGCCAATAGTATATGATGCTATTTTATAATGATCTTGTATTTCTTGAGAGAATTTTTTGGCAGATCTATAGTCAAATAAAAAAACAAGAGCACTCTCACATGTAGGAAAAACTGATTTTAATGTTGCCCTTAAATCTTTACGATGATCGGCCAGATAATGAAGTGGTCCTTGCATACCAGCATCAACCCAATTTAAAAACTCTTTATAAGTTCTTGGCTTAAGCTCTTCGGTATAACTCCAGTCAACAATCTGAAACTCTGATAAAAAATCAGAAGTTAAATGGAGAAGGTCTTTCATAACTTTGTACTAAGAATCTCTATGGCACCAGTTGGACATGCTTCAACACACTCCATATCAAAAGTACACTCTGTTGCACGTACTTCATCAATATATGTATGTTGTTTACTATCTTGAGTTAAGGTCCAAATACCATGAGGACAAATAGTGACACAGTTCTGACAAGAGGCACATAGACTGGTATCAAGAATAAATCCCCCGTTATCGGTATCAACTTTTTGAAATTTAGCATGAGATTTTTTTTCTAAATCTACTCGAGGAATATCTTTGATAATTTCAACTCGAAGGGAGTTTGTAGTTCCTTCTTTGAAGTACTTTCCATCACCGTGAGTAATAACAATTTTATCTCCATTTTGAACAAGTTGTTTCTCTTTCAAAATATCCATCATTTGATAATGAATTGAATCCATTCCATCTTCATCTTCTTCAAAATAGAAAGGAGTTATCCCCCAATACAGACTCATCTTTCTCATTACTTTAATAGAGTTTGTAACTCCCAAGATTCTCTTCATAGAACGAAATCGACTCATTTTTAAACATGAATTTCCAGACTCTGTTACTGATAAAACCCATCTTGCATCTGTTTTTTCAGCAATGAGAGAGGCTGCTACCTGTAAACTGGCAGAGATATTTCCAAGATCCATATTTCTAAGAAGAGGTCTTTCCTTAGGTAGCTTTTCAGCTTCTTCAACAATTTTACTCATCATTGTGACAGCTTCAACTGGGTACGCACCCGAGGCCGTTTCTCCTGATAGCATAACTGCATCAGTTCCATCCCATACAGCATTGGCCACATCATTTGCTTCAGCTCTTGTGGGTCTAGAGTTTGTAGTCATACTCTCAAGCATTTGTGTCGCAGTAATAACTGGAACACCAGCATTATTACATTTTTCTATAATTCTTTTTTGAA
>CAYFHZ010000419.1:0-3421 GCA_964342535.1 uncultured Bacteriovoracaceae bacterium
TTTATTACTGAAGATAATTCTAATTATATTGTAGATGACCTCTATTTTATTATGTCGGGTAAATGGCAAATTTATATCCGAACCGTTGAAAATATAAATCATTGTACAAGTATCAAAAATTCTCCTTATCTGGATCAGTATGTATTTAATTTATATATTGATTAGTTTATTAACGACAATTAACACATATGCCGGATCTTGTTGTGGTGGTGGTAGTTCAAGTACTCAAATTATGACTGGAGACACATCCTCCGTATGGCGTACAAATTATTCAAATCAAACCATATTAGCAGACATTAATCAGTCAGGAGGGATAGAGTATCGGCCTCAATCTGAAGTAGAAGCGATTAAAGTATTAAATCTTTCTTTTTCTCAAAAACTATCTGATTATTGGCAATGGGGAGCTTTAATTCCTTATATCGAAAAAACTAAAATGATTCAGGACAACTGGAAATCAGACTCTGGCCTTGGAGATATAAAATTCAATTCAGCATATGAAATCATGCCAGAGTATTCTCGCTCAAATTTTATTTCTCAAGGATTTCTTTTTTTTGAAATAACACTCCCCACTGCTCCATCTATTTATACAACAAAAAGAACTGATAGTTTAGACACCAGAGGCACTGGACATTATTTGTTTTCAACTGGCACTGTGCTTAAAAAAAGGCAACGCTTTGGTCAAAGTCTGCTAACTCTCGCTCTAACCTATAGACCATCAAAAACATTCAAGAATTCATTTTTCTCAGAAGATAAAGTTATAACTCAATCTTCGATGGATCATTTCATAAATATATCTCAAGATATTGACCTAACTCAAAAGATATCTTTAAATATTGGTATTTCAAGAACTTATACTCGCAATAAACTCACATCCAACTTTTCAAATAAAGATCAATCTAGTTTAACTCATCCTCTTAGCTTAGGTCTAAACTACATGCAAAATGACTATAGCTTTCTTGTGACCTATACTGATGAAATGATTATTCCATCAGGTTATGGACATACCTTAGGAAGAACTGTCGCTCTTGGCATTATTAAACGTATGAACTTATGAAAAATGATTTAATTATAAAGCTATTTTGGGCCTCTATACTAAGATGGATTGCCATTTTTTTTCAATCAGCTTTATTACTTCTTGGAGTTAAACTTGGCTATGTAGCTACAGAGAATATTCCTCCATATCTATTAGTTGTTTTCCTTTTAATTCTATCTAATATTAATAAACTTAATGGCCTTATCCCCATTTCTTCTCGACTTAGCTTCTTACTATCTTGGGATACCATAAGTTTTACATATCTTATATTTCTCTCTGGAAAAATGGAAAATCCTTTTTGGCCCCTTATATATCTACACACAGGAATGGCCGCTATTTTACTTCCAAAAAAACATGAGTACTATTACTTACCCGTGATTTTACTCTCAATGTTTAGTATACATTATGCATCATATTCTTATCATTCTGCTCTTTTCTACGTACTTGTTCCTCAATGGATTATCATGTTAGCAACATGGTTTTTAACAAGAACCCTAGGAAATTTACTCATCCATCAAAGAGAGAAACTTTCCATACTAGAGAGACAAAATCAAAAGATTCAAAAAATGAAATCAATAGGGGCCCTATCAGCTGGTATCTTACATGAGATAGGTACACCTCTAAATACCTTAAGACTTAAATTAGATAAGATCCAAAAATTTGAACAAGACTCTAATCTCAACGTTATGGATCTGGCGCTCTCTCAATGTGAAACAATCATAGAAAAACTTAATACTGCCCAACAAGAAATGGCGACTCGAACAATAACTAATGAAAATTTAAAAAATTTAATAGAAGAACATTACGATGGTAGCGTAAAAATCTATAATTCTCTTCATTTTAACTTTGCAATCCCAAATGAAATTATTGTTAAAGCAGCTAAAACAAATTTAACACTTATTTTAGATATCATTTACGAAAATGCAAAAGAGTCTGGTGCAAGTGAAATCTCGTTATCAACAAAGGCGTCAAAAAATGGAGACTCTTTAATGTCTCTAGTGATAGATGATAATGGGCCAGGATTTGATTCTTTTATTTTAGAAAATATTGGAGCCCCCTACACTTCAACAAAGGGTCGAGGAAGAGGTCTTGGATTATACACAGTATATATTAGTATGGAATCAATGGGTGGTGAACTTAAAATAAGTAACACTGAACATGGAGCAAGATTAGAACTAATCTTACAAAAGGATAATGAATGAATCGAATGCTCATTATAGATGATGATAAGCTCTTTGGTGAGACGCTAAAAGAGAATATGGAAGATCATGGCCTTGAAGTTCACTATATTCAAGATCCTATCAAAACAAAATGGCAGGAAATAAATCCAGATATTGATATTATTTTATTAGACTTGAGATTACAAAATTTTTCCGGCTTAAACTTAATAGAAGATTTAAGAGATAAATGGCCAAAATCTTTTATTATTATGATGACTGGCTTTGGAACAATTGCAACAGCAGTAGATGCTATTAAAAAGGGTGCAAACGAGTATATTACTAAACCTATCACTTATAAAAAACTAACAGTGGTCTTAAGTAAAGATCATGATGCAACTGTAACTATTCAAGAAGAAGTCATGAGCCTTGATCGCGTTGAAAGAGAATATATTGAACATATTCTGACCCAAGAAAATGGTAATATTACTAAAGCAGCTGAAAAGCTTGGTTTACATAGACAAAGTCTTCAAAGAAAATTAAAAAAGTGGGTCCCTTTTAAATAGGAAAAGATATGAGTTTTAGAGCATTTGAAGATACATTTTATGAATTTATCACAGGTAACCCTAATACTTGTATTTACCTAGGAGTTCAAAAAAATCTAGGAGAACTTCCCGATTCAGGAAAAAATAAAAGAATATCGACTCAGGGTAAAATTAAACTATTAAATAAAATGCTTGATCAGATGGACTATGACCAGCTTCATTTTGAAGAAAAAATTGACTTCAAACTCTATAAGCTTTATCTGGAGCAAGAAAGATTAAACTTAGAACTAGAAATAGATAATTATCCACAAATTATGCGAATGCCTAAGGCCACAACTGTCATTAGTGATCCGCTCTTTATGCTATTTGCTAATGATGAAAGAGATCCTAAGCTTAGGATTGTTAATATTATTTCACGACTTGAAAAAGTTGATAGTTTTATAACGAGTTATTGTCGCAATATAAATGAACCTGTTAAACGTTGGGTTCAAATGGAGCTCGATGCCCTATCTGGTCTTCCTGATTTTTTTCAAACTTTAATCAATTGGGCTAAAGAGATTGATTTTAAAAATATTGCTCGTTTTGAAAAAGCAGTGCAGACGGCCAATATTGCTTTAAACCGATATCGATCTTTTTTGTTAAATTGTTCTTGCAGTAGCTCAATTTTTATTGGTGAAGAACAAATG
>CAYFHZ010000420.1:0-3397 GCA_964342535.1 uncultured Bacteriovoracaceae bacterium
AAGCCTCTTGTTTGTCAGTGTAGTTAAAGCTCTTTTTGTTATTTTCATCTATTTGAGATGCTATTTCTGATAATGATAAGCCTAAAAAGTCACAAATCTTGCCCAGATTCTGCAAAGTAACTCCATCTCCATTTAACCACCTTTTCATTGTGGCTAAACTGACCTTCATTTTAAGTGACAGTTCTTCTTGAGTTATCCCATCTCTCTTGATCTGTTTTCTAACTATACTCATTAATGCTTTTGAAAATTCTTGATCACCACTCATGAGCCACTAGGTATCATTAAATGAGCTTGTTGTAAAATAGATAGTCTGATGGGGCTAAATTACATAAATTTCACTCACAGTTTCCAAAAAGGAGGATTTCAATGGAAAAGTTAGCAATTGTATTAGGTTTTTTAGTTTCATCTCAAATATTTGCACAAGATACATTCAGAATTTGGTCTGCTCATTTCCATACCAGTGGAACATCTTTGTATTGTAAGGATGGTACTCCATTTATCCAAGTATCTGGAAATACCACTGGATGCTACCAACCAGGACAAGCATATATTTCAAAATATGAAGTTCTGGAAATTAATTACTCTTATGCAGAAGACATACTTGGTAGAATGAGAGTTACTGGGGCAGAAGGAAAAATTCAGGTGGAAGCAAATGATCTGGGTTACAGATATAACTGTGATAATCCAAGAGGAATGCCCTACTTCAAATCAGTTGAACTCCCAATTATTCCTGGCTCATGGACAGTGATAATTTATGATAAGAAATACAAACTTGAAAAGGGTTATGAAACCTGTTCTATTCAAATAGAAAGCTAGAAACTTCGCAGGGTGGTTCATTATGGATCACCCTTCATTAAAAATAACTTTCAGCTAATTTGGTAAAATTAAACTAGGAAGATCTCTGTCTTCTTTCAATCTATAACTCAATATTATCCCATAAAATTTGAATTGGTAGCTACGGATGATTCAAAATCCACCGGTAGCAATACTGTGCGAGTTCCAGTATTAGTGCACAGTTGATCCAAAAAGCTATTTGCTTTTTGCAGTCTCGCCCGGGCCACCACTGTGAATTCACTTGAAGGCTTATTTTTTTAAACCTGAAATTAAAGTCCAAATTCTAATATTCTCTTTCGTGGTTACTTCTAATCCAAACCTTGCCAAAGATTTAACTAATCCGTCCTCACTTCGCAAGTAAAAGGTATCTTGAATTACAGAGTCTGCGTCCATACCAATAATTTTGCTTCCATCAAGTTCAACATGGTCATAAGCTGAGGTCCATTCCTTCTGGCACTTACTATTCGCTGTGATAATTAGAAAGCTTCCATTTTCATTTAATACTCTACTAAGTTCACTACTTGCTTGATCTAAATCCTCTAATAGATGCCAGACAGCGATACTAAAAACACTATCAAACTCTTTTTCTTGAAATGGAAGACTATAGGCATTTCCAAGAACAAATCTTTTTTTGAGTCCACTATAGAGTTCTTTTGCTCGATTTATAAGATAAGGTGATGGATCAACACCGTAATAGTCTCTATTACCTAGGTTTAACTTCTTACTACATATACCTTGGCCACAGCCAAGATCAAGAATACTTTTGGAGTTTGATTTATCTAGCCATTCATTAATCTTAGGGTAAAAGTCTTCGTCTCGTTTACTTATTTCCTGTGACTCAATAGCTTGGGCCCAGTTCTTTGCACTTTTTTCGTCGAAGTCTTTATCATTCATAATTTCATAGTAGCAAATTAGCCTGACAGACTCCAGTAAATATCTAAACCTAAGTTGTTAGAAATATAGTTTATTGTCCAAAGCCACCATCTTTACCTCAAAACTTTTCAAGCACTATATCAGCTAAATATTTAAGTAATTTCTTTGTATCCATAAAGTAGTTTGGATAAGCTTCAACAAGCTTATTCATATTATCGACAGAGACAAAAACAACATTAATATCATTGCTTTCTATATAGTCTTTTTCAAATTCAGAATACCTTTTAAGACCTTTAAGTCTATCTTTATCAGCATAAAACTCAACATCTGTAATACCTGTTATATTGTTAAGAATTAACAAGGCATATTTTCCTACCCTTCCCTTCTTCCGCTTAGACTGCCAATCAGAGTGATAGATAGATGTATATGCTGTAAGTTGTTCAAAAATATTTAAAGACTTAATTGCCTTGACTAACATTGCATCAATTTTATCGACAGTATATCTTTCATGCTCGGCTAAAATTGTTGTTCCCTCTTTCATAGCAAACTTAGTAGATAATAGTTTAAAAAATTCTCTCCACTCGAACTCACCTTCACCTGTTTTGAAAGAAGTATTAACAATAGTTCCAAAAACTTCTACTGCCGTTGCCCAAATGTGTTGAAGTTCTGAACGTAACTGTAATTCAATTTGAACAGCTGGATCTTTATTTGTTCGATAAACTAAGTGAATGCTCCTATAGCCATCTTTCTTGGGTATAGAAATATAATTATTAACTTTTAATAAGGTGTAATTGAATTTTTTTTCTTTTAAGAGATTAAAAATTAAATTCACATCCTTTATCTCTGAGACAACACCTCTGGCACCTGCAATATCATCCATCATCGATAATTGCATGTTTTCAAAACGATCAAGTTTCAATTTTATCGAGTAGATTCTCTTTAGTCTTTGAGTAATTAAGTACTGACTTGAATCTAAGCTGATGTCTAAAAATATATTCTCTAGAGTTCGTAATAAATAATTTAAACTTGGCCCATGAGAGTTTCGCCACTCAGTCAGATCTGATAAATCATTGCTACTTAAAGCCTTGTACTCATCTAAATATCTAAGTTTTTTACCTATTGCCTTTATTCGGCTTCTAGTTATTTTCATACTAAGAGTATTATAACATAAGTATTTTAAATACAATAAAAAAACTGCAAATAACCAAAATCACATAAAAAAAATAATTTTTAACTCATTTTAATATGATTAAAAATACTTCACTTCAAAAGTGGAAGCTGCTGATGATTTTAAATTCGCCGTTAAAATTTGAAAACAAATGAAATTTCAAGGTGCAATAGTCTCGCCCTGGCCACCATTTTTTAAAATAATGCCCTAATTTACTATCTTCGATAAAGCACAATATCTTCAGGAATACAGTAATAGTTTCCAGATATTGTGGCGACAACACTACTTTGTGTTTCTCTATTTTCAACTCTAAAATTCTCAATTCCACCTTTTACCATACCTCTAATATTATACCGACCAAAAGCAAGATCTTCCAGTTCACAGCTTTTTTGTATATTTCTTTCAGCTTGATCTATTGCTGCAGATGTTACTTCCAAAAAATTTGCTCCATACGCATACTGCAACTCGACCTTAAATGAACAATATAAAACGTCTATTGCTTTACCATTGTTATTTTCCATA
>CAYFHZ010000421.1:0-3392 GCA_964342535.1 uncultured Bacteriovoracaceae bacterium
AAAAGCTCTTGCTCCAAAATAAACCACTGGAAATCCTACAATTAAGGAAATTTTAAATGCATAAAAATCTTCAGGTGTTAGATAAGCATTCATCCCAGAAGAAGCAAGGGGACGTTTATATTTCTCCCTAATTTTTCTTTTATTCTTCATTCCCTGAACAACAGGAGATATGTATCTTTTAAAAAATGGTCTTGAATATTTTAGAACAAAATCATTAGGTACAACTTTTTTATCGTCCTGTTCTGCATCTTCTAATTTTTCTTGAGCTTTAAATTTATCTTCATCTTGAAATACAGTTCTAGCAACTAAGAAAACTGCAAGTCCAATTAAAAAGGAAGAAACCCAATAGAGAATCTCATCTGAATTTTCTTCTACTATTGGTTCTAATTTTGCATATTTAAAGATATTACCATTTACTTTTTTGAATACACATTGACCATGCTCTCTTTTTAAAACAAAGTCACTTCCACCATTTTCATCAAGTGATCCCCTGTCAGTATTCCAAGAATTACTTTCGTTTTTAATTTGAAAATTCATGGTCTTGTCTATACGTGTACTATTTGTATAAGTAGCTGCCTCTACATATAGCGAACACATTCTAGAAGTTTGTCTGATATTAGATATTATAAACTTCCCATAATTTCCAATACTGGTCGTATAAAAGAATACGGTATCCTTCATTTGATTTTGATCTTCTTCACCTTTTGGAATTATAAAAATTAAATTCTGTTGAATTTGGGCCTTTCTAAGATCTTTACTTAACTTGTCATCTTCCTGTTTCTTTAAAAACGCTTTTCTCTTTTCTTCGCGTTTTATAACTTTTTCAAACTTACCAGCATTTTGCGTAATACAATCTAATCCAATTTCTTCAAATGTTTTCCCACAACTCTGAGCATATGAGAGTTGAGATAAGCATATAAATAAAATAAAGATGATTAGTTTTATCAATTACTCTCCCATAGAAATATTTATCCACTTATAGAATATCAAATATTTCCATGAGATTCAGAAGCTCTTAAGAGAGGGAAAAAATGACCTTATTCTGATTTAAAAGGCGCCAAAATCTTAGCTTGTTTTTCTTTATTAAAAGCTTTTGAAATTGAAGGAATATATACTGGATTATATTCTGAGAAAAACCTCTTCTTACAATCAAGTACTCTTTTAATTTTTTCTTCTATCACATTTTTTTTGATCGACTGGTTTTTAAGTCCTTCCATAACTGACTGATATACTTCTTTTGTTTTCTCAAGACTTCTATAGAGGAGTATATCTGCTCCTGCATCTAAGGCCATCTGTCCTGCTTCTGAGTATGAAAATCTATCGGATATGGCCTGCATTTCCATATCATCAGTTACAATGATTTTTTTGTACTTTAATTCTTCACGAAGCAAATCATAAGCTTTTGTACTTAAAGTACATGGAAGATCTTTATCAATTGCATCTACGACCAAATGGGCCATCATAATAAACTCGACCCTGGATTTCGAAGCTTTTATAAAAGGAATAAACTCATCTTCTCTTAGCTCATTTAATGATTTTTTTACATATGGAAGATCATAGTGTGAATCTTTTGATGTATCTCCATGGCCAGGAAAGTGCTTAGCACATGCAAGTACATTGCTTGCATGTAAACCTCTAATCGCTGCTGAAACATTTTTTTCAACTATTTCATTATTTTTACCGAAAGCTCGGTCTCCAATAACTTTATTATTTGGATTACTCCAAATATCACAACATGGAGAAAAATCTAAATTAACTCCACATGCTGATAATTCTTCACCGAGTACTTTATGTATTTCAAAAGTGAGTTTTGGAGAATCAAGCTGCCCGACATCATACATTGAGGGAAATTGAGTAAAATGAGTTTTAAACCTCATTACTCTTCCACCTTCCTGGTCAACTGATATAAATAATGGATATTCATCTCTCAATGTTTGAATAGAGTTAATCAACTCTGCTAGTTGGCCAGGATCTGAGTAATTATGTTTAAACAATATTACTCCACCTATATTAGAAGTTTCTAAAAAATCTTTTTCTTCTTCGGTAAGGACAAGCCCAGAAATTCCTGTCATAAACAACTGACCAACATCAAATATATTCACTTCACTCTCCTAATTGTTTAACTAAACTAATTCCTTGTGATACCCAAAACATTTTAATAAAATTTAAACTTTTATCATAGTGATAAAAAATAACCTGATTGCCAATATCAACAATATATTTAAACTCATTATTATCATATTTACTCAAACTTAAATTTCCCAGAACAACTGGTTCAGAAGAAATACCTTGATATTGTTCTAGATTAAAGGGGTAGTTATCCCATATGATATATAATGGTATTGGCTTCTTAGCCGCAACGACTAATAAATTTTGCATTTTTAAACATTCAGGTAACTGAGAATAATAACAAAATGTACTACCTTTTGGTAATTTATATATCTCTTGCTTTGGTATCTTATCAGGTGGTTTTATGATTTCAATATCAAGGGTACGGTTTTTTTTATTTACATTTATTTTTGACTCAAATAATTTTTTATTATACCAAACTTTAAAATGAGAAGCTTCAGGCAGGATAGCAACTCTTTTTTGCTTTCCTGAAGAAATTGTTCCAAACTTTGAAACAGCAACTTGATTTTCTAGCTCCACACCTGCAGAAGATAAAATGAGCACTCTTGAAATCAGTTTAGATGCTTGTACCTTAATTTCTCTTGTAACTGTATACTGTCCTGAGTAATCTTCATATGTAAAAAAATTTTTCTCATTGTGCGATTGATCTTTTATGTCTTCAATCATAGCTGCATTATGTGCACAGCTAATCACAAGAAAATAAAAAAATAATAATCTCACCTCAAAAAGTCCTCAAATTCCTCGTCTAAGTCTCTTAATGTCTTATTTATAATTTTTGATAATATAACATCCGTATTAAGATCGATATCTTGAAATTGAACTCCTGCTTTATAAAGCCTCGTTCTCTTATCACTTGCAAGAAAGTCTAGATAATATAATATTTCAATTGTGTTAATATCTATATATTTGCCATTAAAACTTAATGTTATCTCATCAATTTTTGGTGAATGAGTCTCAAAATATTTTTTTTCAAACTCACCCATTTGCAAAGCCATTCCCGTAACAGAAATATCTATAACACGTAACTTAATACAGTTCTCAAATTGTTTCTTTTGTTCCTCTTCAGAATTTAATAAGGTAAGGAAATTTTTAAATAGAGCTGTTTCATTCATTCCAGTATTAAATTGAAATATATTTGACGGAGCCTCTTCTACATTAATCGGGATATAAGCATAAACCTGTTGATGAGGGTATGTTAAAAGTCTAAAATTGGCCCTTCGTTCACTTTTAAAAAGCTTGCCTTTACATGTAAATACAAATGA
>CAYFHZ010000422.1:0-3376 GCA_964342535.1 uncultured Bacteriovoracaceae bacterium
GTTTTGTATTGGCCTTTGAATACTTTCTTACAGGATCCATAAACATAGCGAGTGCTCCAACAAATGAGAAAAATTCACCTACACTTAATCCACCGTCTCGATGACGGTAAAATGCAAGTACGATCACCATTGAAAAAGCTGCTGAGCCAACAAGTTCAACCATAGGATGAGAATGTTCTTCTGCTGAGTTTGATTTTTTCTTATGAGCTAAGAATTGATTTTGAGCATTTTTAAAACGATCTATCATATAAGTTTGCAATGAAAATGCTTTAATAATTTTTTGACCAACTAAACCTTCTGCTGCGTGATGGGTCATCTCTGCTGTGTCGGCTTGAGCCCTTGAAATATATCTTCTGATGCGTTTACCTGAGACATGAAAAATAATCAAAAAGAATGGAAGAACCACAAAAATAATTAATGTTAGCCTCCAGTCGTGATATAAAGCGACTCCTAGAAGACCAATCGCAAATAAAGGTTCTCTAATAATTTGCACACCATTCATAAATGCTTCAGCAAAAACGGAAGTATCATTTATCATGACAGATAAAAGGTTTCCTTGTTTCTGATGGGAGTAAAAACTAGTCGATAGGTTTTGAAATTTTTTATATATGGCCATTCTAATATCACAAGTAGCACGATCAACGACCATTCTCATGCTAAAAAAATGAAAATATCGAAATGGGTAATTAAGTAGACCAATACCAATTAAAATACCTGCTAATTGGTAGGCATACTGCTCTGTTGCTTCAGGAGTGAAAATACCATCTATGACTTCTTTAACAAAATAAGCTTCATAAGCTTTTATTCCTGCTAGGGGTATTGAGCAAAGTGTTGCAATAATGGCAGTCTTAAGATACGGCCGTATAAAAGGGAACATTAATTTGAGTAATTCTAACATCAACAGATCTTAACTTTTTTACCCATTAATGAAAAGATTTCAATGAATTTAATACAGATTATTGCCAATCAATATAGCGTAATTTTTGATATCTGGGAGTCTCCAATGCTGTAACTGCATCCTCAGCTCTACACATTGGTCTTTGAGTCTCTGCTCTCGACGCTGCGCCGTTGTATTTTTTCCATACCATTTTAACTAAATCATCTGAAATCTGATGAGATTGTACTATTCTTTGAAAAATATAATAAGACTCTCTTGGCCGGCGTTTGAAGTCGTTATCTCGCTCAACTGCTACAAGTCCAAACTTTGGACAATAGCCATCTGACCATTCCAAGTTATCAGTTAAAGTCCACTGAATATAACCTAATACGGGAATCTTTTCATTGAGCGCTTTCTTGAGATTTTTAAGATGTTCTACTAAATATACTGGTCGTAATAGATCAAGTTCATCAGCTGTGCCATTTTCAGTTATATAAATCGGTTTTTTATATCTTTTATAAAACTCTCTAAGCATTAACAGCATACCTTGAGGATCAATTGCCCTGCCCGCGTCATTATACTCAGTTTCTTCGGAGTATACTAAGCCTTTCCAGGATAAATACTCGGAGCCATAATAGTTAATTCCCATAAAATCGACATTAACGAGATCAGAAAAATAGAAATTCATATTTTTCCAAGCCCAAGAGCTTGCATATTCACCAATAATATCAACTGATTTGTAATTAGCAGTATTTTGTGCAATTCCTACTTTTTTAGATGGATCATTTTTTTTTACATATGCATAAAACAAATTATGAGCTTTTGCCATATGATCAAGTCCAATAAAAAAATCACCTTTGTAAAAGTCAAAATTTAAAATATTCAAAATACTAGAGTCAGGAGTTGGCCAAATACCAGCAACTCTGGTGAAAAGCATATAAACATTAGGTTCATTAAATGTTAACCAGTAATCAACATAAGGATTTAAAATATCAAAACTTGCTTTAGCATATTTAATGAAATCTTGAGAACTCGTTTTACTCACCCACCCATTTTTTTTATATAACCATATCGGTTCAGAGTGATGCATCAATGTAAGCATTACTTTCATATTATTTTTTTTAATAAGTTTTAAAATTTCTAAATAATGATTAAGTGCATTTTGATCAATTGTGTGAGGAGTTGGGGAGACACGTTGCCAATCAAGACTAAGTCTAAAAACCTTAACGCCTAATTCTTTTGCCAATTTAATGTCTATTTCAGGATGACTCCAAAAATTTATTTTATTTTCAGGAAGTGGTGTATTTTTATAAGCAACACCACCTCCTGAATTAAAAAACATATTCCAAATTTCTTGGGAGTTTTCTTCTACTTGAACTGCTGCATTTGACACACCAAACTCAAAATCACTAGGAAATGATATTGAGTCTGCATAACAAAGACTTGTAGCGAATAAAAGAAAAAGAAATTTCACTTAAGCTGATTTTTTTAAAATCTTCTCTGATTCTTCTTCTAATATTTTAAAAAGAAGTTTTCTTACTCGTGCTCTAGCAAAAGCTTCAAACTCTTGATCCAGGCCAGCACTTAGGGTTTCAAGTAAAATATTCTGACAAACATGATGAGCTTTTTCTCTTAATTCTTCTGAACCTGGTAGGTAATCTTCTGCGCCACTAATCATTGTTTCAGCAATAAAATTGTAAGCATCAGTCCATTCACTTTGTAATTCATCTGTCCACTCTTCTCCAAAGAAAAAAGCAAATGTTTTAAGTAGGGATGCACCAACCCAATCATAATGTTCAGGCTCTGTTCCATATTTAACATGACGTTCACCCATTTTTTTAAGATAGGGAACGAGTTTATCAGCTTGATCAACGTGATCAACTATATACACCAAAGAACCAATTAATGCTTTTTTTTGCGTTTTCATCCCTACGCCCTCAAAAAGTGGTTTTGATGCTGGAAAGTCAGTCCACAAGTACTCATAAAATTTATCAGCAACTTTATCTGCTATTGGTTTTGCTTTTTCAAACGAATCTCTAATTAATTGGATATTTAATGACATTTCTTCTCCCTTTGTGTTTAATGAAATAGATAGGTTTCTTTTCGAACAAGCAAAAAATTAGTAAAGCTAAATTTAGGTGAATTATGGAAAAAATTAAGGCCATTTTCTTTGACAGAGATAATACATTAATCTTCGATAAAGGTTATATGTATAAAATTGAAGACCTTAAATTTTTTCCTAAGACTTTTGAAGTACTAAGAGAGCTAAAAACACGAGGCTATAAATTTTTTATCTTTTCAAATCAATCAGGAATTGGAAGAGGTTATTTTGAAGAAAAAGATATGCACAGGTTCCATGCAGAAATGGAAAAGCATTTTAATGCCGAAGGTATTGAGTTTGTAGAGTATCTATTTTGCCCGCATCCTCCAGTTGATAATTGTGATTGCAGAAAACCATCTCCTAAAATTTTAATCGAAGCTATTAAAAAATATAATATT
>CAYFHZ010000423.1:0-3373 GCA_964342535.1 uncultured Bacteriovoracaceae bacterium
AAAGACCTAAAACAAAAATTACAGTCCGCTTTAAAAGTTTCTGATCTCAATGCCTTATCTGTGTGTAATACAAAGGCATCTTTGATTACCCAAAAAGCTCAAAGTTATGGAGTAAAGGTCGGTCGTATTTCTGAGAAAAATAGAAATCCAGATAACACTCCAAGTAATTGGATGTTACCTTATATGGAACAATTTAGAAGTGGTGAAGTAAAAGAACCATATCTTACAGTAAAACTTGATCATAAGTATGGTATTTTAAAACCTATATTTACAGCTCCTATGTGTTTAAAATGTCATGGAGAGAATATTGATTCAACATTAAAATCTAAACTTGATGAGCTTTATCCAAATGATAAGGCCATTGGCTTTAAGACTGGTGACATTAGAGGTTACTTCTACGCTGAATTTTAGTTATTGATCATGTTGAACAATTTGAGAAATTTTTTCAATTTCACATAACTCTTTACTTGAGTAGGTTATCAGAAAAATTTTTATCTCTGAATCAAAGCCATAAGTTACTGTTTCAAAAAATCTCCCTAATTCGCGAGCAATCGGTAATTCAGCTTTTTGAAAACTAACGGAATTGAAACTTTCCTCAGATACAGCATAATCATTTAAAATCTTATTCTTTACAATCGAGTCACAACTTTGAGCATGACTAAAAAATGAAAAGAAAAACAATACACATATAAAAAGTTTTTTCATCACATGAGTCCAATATCTTTTAGTCTTTCCATTAAACAGTCATGAGCTGAGATAGGTTGAAATTTAGCACCTTCTCCTTCACAACTTGGAATACATTCTAAAATCGCCTCTGGGTGGGGATGTACAAAGAATGGCATTGAATATCTAGCAGAAGTTGATTCTTCAGGATTTATAACTCTATGAATAGTTGCAGGAATAACTTCATTAGTAATTCGAGACATCATATCTCCAGCATCAACTACCAGTTGTCCTGGTTTTGTTTCAACGTCTAACCAAGTATCATCTCTATCTAAGAGCTGTAAGCCAGACGCAGTTGCTCCCATAAGAATCGTAATTAAATTTATATCTCCATGGGCCGCAGCTCTTACTGACCCTACAGGAGGAGCTTCACCTACCGGAGGATAGTGAATAGCTCTCAAAATGGAATTTCCATTATCAATCATTTTTTCAAAATAATCAGAAGGAACATCGAGTGCTTTTCCCAGTGCTTCAAGTAATATTTGTGACGTTTTATCTAATTCTTTATATAAAGTATCTAGATTTTCCTTAAAACCTTCAACTTCATCTGGCCATATATTATCAGGGTAGAATTTTGAAAATTTATGATCTGCAGGAACTTGTCTTCCTACATGCCAGAATTCTTTAAGATCCATATGAGGATTATCTTTAGCATGCTCTGTTCCAAATGGAGTATATCCTCTTTGCCCCCCACCCTTCGGAGAAACATATTGCTTTTTTGTAGCTTCATCTAAGGCAAAAAAAGTTTCAACTGCTTTATAACCATTTTTAATAACATCATCAGCGACAGTATGATCAGTAAGGATAATAAATCCATACTCTTTAATCCCGCGATAAAGGTCATTAACAAATGACATCTGCTCATCTGCTGTACCGTTAACATAACTTAAAAGGCTTAATTCTGGAACTTTTCTAATCGTCATAAAATCCTCAACAAACTTAGATTGATACTATGGTGTTTATTTAGGACTTTGTGCATTAAATTTCAAAAGAAACTAGTGAATAAGTAATTTTTTCATGCTCTTGCACCAAATATTTCAGTGCCAATTCTTACCCAAGAGCTTTGGTACTTTAAAGCAATTTCATAGTCTTGGCTCATTCCCATTGAAAGTTGAAGGTCTAAATCATGAGCTTTATCAAGTTTTGCTTTTAGCGAGAGTAGGGCCTCAAAGCAATCGTTAGCATCTTTTTCAAATTTATCTGTTCGAATTTTACCAATAGTCATAAGACCTTGAAGATAAAAACAACGGCTCTGTTCTATCAGCTTTACTGCCTGGTTGATCTCATTTTCATTTTCAAGATGAAAGCCACTTTTTTCTTCTTCATGGGAAGTATTGACTTGTAAGAAAAGACCAATAGAATTCTCTGTTTTCTTTTCTAATATTTTCTCTAGAAGACTTAAACGGTCGATAGAGTGAATGGAAGCAAGATTAGCACACTTCAAAAGCTGATTAATCTTATTAGATTGAAGATGCCCAATAAAATGCCAGTTTATATTCATATCTTTAAAATGCTCTGACTTTATCCCTAACTCTTGTACTTTATTTTCTCCAAACTCTTTATGACCTAGATGAATCACTTCTTGAATTTCATCAATTGTTCGAGTTTTTGAAACAACAATAAGTTGGGCCCTAGATTTTATCCCCTGTAGGACCCTCTCATAATTTTCTTTAATCATTCTTCTTAGATTTCTTTTTAGGAGTCAGTTTGATTTTTGCATTTACTTCAAAATCATATTCAGAAATGATGCGGTCAATCTCTTTAGATAGATCAACTTTTTTAAGATACTCATGCAACTCAGATTTTACAGAAGTAATAAATTCTGTTTTTGTATTCTTTGCGTTTTGTAAAAGCCCGTTAACTATCTCTTTAGGAAGTGGAAGATCGTGTAGAATATTTTTAACAGCATCTTCAGTCATAAAAGCTGCTGTTATCCCAGTATTTACAACTTTTTTAAATAACTCGGATAGGTTTTTATTTTCGTTTTTTGGATCATCCATCTTGTCTCTCCTAAATTTTTTGAGCTCTTTTTTCTACCGATTTCATCATAGAAGGCAAAGATGTATCAACTAATTTTTTTGTTATCATCCCTGTTCCCATCATTTTTATTTTTATTTCAACCTCTACATTATAGGTTACTTCTGTTTCATTCTCACTAAGCTCTTTGAGTTCCCACGATCCTGAGTTTGTACTAAAAATATCTCCAGAATCGAAAGTCCATGAAATCCCATTTTCATTTTCAACAAGGTTAAGAATATATTGAAATTTTTTAATAACATTTAAGTCATACTCAGCCTTAACATTATTTCCATCTCGACTAATAACACTAACTTTTGAGACTCCGTCCATAAAATCAGAATAATGTTCATAGTCTTTAAGCACTGTTAAGATATTCTTTTTTGATGCCTTCATAATTTCTTTTCTTGTAGCACTGGCCATTAAAATACTCCTTAATATCTCGGTTTTTTATCAAAATGATGTTCAGCTGTTATCCTTCTAATCGTACCGGACTGAGAACGCATAACAAGAGAGTGTGTAATCGCTCCCCATGACTTAAATTGTACTCCCTCTAGTAATGATCCAGTTGTGACTCCAGTTGCAACAAACATGACATTGCCACTCGCAAGCTCTTCCATACTAAAAACTTTAT
>CAYFHZ010000424.1:0-3361 GCA_964342535.1 uncultured Bacteriovoracaceae bacterium
TTTCTCATATTTTTCAAGAATTTCTTTTTCTAGAGACACATCTCTAGCAGTTTCTCCTGAATCTTTCTTAACGCCTTTACCACCTTCAGCTACAGCGGCACTAAAATATTCACTAAAAAGTGTAATTGATTTTACAGCGTCATCATTACCAGGAACAACAAAATCTACACCTTCAGGATCACAGTTTGTATCTGTTACAGCAATAACAGGAATATTTAATAAATTAGCTTCCTTAACTGCAATTCTTTCATTATTAGGATCAACAATAACAATTGCACCTGGCAGTTTTCTCATATTTTTAATACCACCAAGGTTTTTTTCAAGTTTAGCAACTTCTTTTTCTACTTTTGATTGTTCTTTTTTAGTTAGAAGCTTGAAGTCACCAGTTTCTTTCATTTTTTCAACTTTTCTAAGTTTATCTACTGAAAGCGAGATCGTTTTATAATTTGTAAGCATTCCACCTAACCATCTATTAGTTACATGATACGCTCCACAATCTTCAGCTGCTTTTCTAACAACATCAGAAGCTTGTCTTTTTGTACCGACGAAAAGAACAGATCTTCCAGATGAAGCTGTCTTTTTAATAAAATCGTACGCCTTTTGTGCAAGAGGAACAGTTTGTTGCAAATCAATTACATAAATACCATTTCTCTCACCGTATACATACGGCTTCATTTTTGGGTTCCATTTGTGAGTTTGGTGACCGAAATGTGCACCTGCTTCAAGTAATTCTTTAAGTTCTAATGACTTAGCCATTTTGTGACTCCTTGGTTGGTTAAATCGTATCGCTCGAGCCACATATAAAAATATGGACCATCCAAATCGAACGATTATGATAGTTTATTTACTCTTATGAGTACGGGATATTTAGCACGAAAAATTATTTATTGGCAAGTAAGAAGAAATTTTTAGTCATTTCTTGCAAGTACTTTTCTAGGCTTGGAACCTTGCGCTGGACCAACAATACCGTTGCGCTCCATTTCTTCAACTAAGTTTGCTGCTCTATTATACCCAACCCTTAGTCTTCTTTGTAACATAGAAGCTGATGCAGAACCATTTTCCATTACAACCTCTAAAGCTTGCTGATACACTGGATCGTCTGAAGTACCTGAAGTATAACTACCTGCGCTAGCTGCTTCATCGTTTTCTAAGCTTTCGCCCCCATTCTCAAGAAAGTCAATTGCCTCTTGGTTAAAAGTTTGAGGTATCGTTGCAAGTTTTTCTATTAATCCTTCAACTTCATTTTCTTCAACGAAAGATGAATGCATACGCATTAGGTCGACACCATGCTTATATAACATATCACCTTTTCCTAGAAGTTTCTCTGCTCCATATTGGTCCAAAATAGTCTTTGAGTCATGTCCAGTGGATACTCTAAATGCAACCCTTGTTGGAAAGTTTGCCTTAACAACACCAGTTACAACATCTGTAGATGGCCTTTGGGTAGCAACTACTAAGTGAATTCCAGCTGCCCTTGCCTTAGCCGCTAGTCTATTTACATTTAATTCGATCTCTTTTCCCGCCTTACTTAAGATCAAATCAGCAAACTCATCTATAACGACTACAATATATGGTAATTCATAGCCTGGATCTTCCTTGTCCTCATAATACTCATTAATTTTAAACAAAATACTTTGATCACAAGTTTTTACCTTCTTATTAAATCCTTCTATATTTTTAACACCCATCTCTTTCAAAATTGTATATCTTTTGTCCATTTCCTCTACAGCCCAGAGCAGTGCAACTGCAGACGATGATGGATCTGTAATTACAGGTAACATTAGATGCGGAAGATCAGCAAAAAGAGCAAGCTCCAACTGCTTTGGATCAATTAAAATTAACTTTAGCTCTCTTGGTGATTTTTTAACAATTAAAGATACAAGTAAACTATTTATAAAAACAGATTTACCTGCTCCTGTAGCCCCAGCAACTAGCATATGTGGCATTCCTGCTAAATCCACAACTTTAACATCACCGAATGCGTCTTTACCCATTGCAATTGGAAGTCTCTGTTTTGAATCATTAAAAGGCTCAGATTGCAAAACCTCATCAAGAAAAATAAAGTCTCTAGGAGAACGTGGTACTTCAATTCCTATAGTAGAACGACCTCGCATCGGATAAACTATTCTAATTGGTGCACCATTAAGCGCTAGACCAATATCATCACTTAAACCAGTTACTTTTGAAACTTTTACACCTGAACCTAGTTCAAGCTCGAAAGTATCTACTACTGGACCTTTTAAAATATTTATAATCTTACCATCAAGCCTAAACTCAGCTAGTTTCTCTTCAATTGCCTTCATTATCTGGTTGAAATACGCATCATCAGGACCTTTTACCTGACTGTGGGTTATATTTGCACTGATGCAGTCAATTAAGTCGCGACTTTTGAAAAATTTGTTTTCATCTTTTGTATCGGTTTGTCTACGTGTAACAGCTTCTGCCACATTGAGCTTGGTCTCTTCGGTAATAACGTTCTCTATATTCTCTTCTTTCTGACCGTCATCACTGACCTCATTAGATGATTGATTGATTTCATCGCTAAAATCAACAGTAGTTTTGACCTTTAATTCTTCCGTAGATAGTCTTGGCGTGATTGTTACTCTTTGATCAACGACCTCTTTATCTTTAGATTTTTTTAACTTAGGTAAAGTTAAATTTGTACTCAGATTAGATGGCAATGCTGGTTGTGGAAGTAATTTTTTATGTTCCAAATAAAAAACTTTTGCATGAGCAGCACTTTTACTGACATTAGAAATTAAAAATTGTCCGAGTAAACCTTGTAATTTAAAAAATCTTTTGATTAAAACAATCAGTGATCCTCTTAAAACTAAGTAGCTAGTTATCCATCCAAATATAAGTACTGAGAAAAATGCGAGGTATATATCTATAAATTCCATTGATAAAATTTTTAAACCTTCACCTAAGAATTCCGGCCAAATACTGTAAATAAGAAAGAAGAAAAAACCTACTAAACCAAATACAACTAATAAATCACCTTCTTTATCACGTCTTGCTAAAATAAAATTATATACAAATGAGAATGCCAAAAAAGGTAATAGAATCCAGCTACCCACGTAATATGCTACAGAGGCAAGTAATGACGATATATAATAGAGGCCAGAATAATAATCTGAAGACTTACTAGAAATGGTTAACGCATTATCAGGTAAATGAGATGCACTAAAACTATAAATGAGTGAAATCAAAGAAAGAATAAAAAGTAATATGAGTTCAATTCGAAATATTTTTTGCTTCATAGTTAAATTCTAATAACTCAAAGCAGAAATGGCAAAGAAGATTTATGCAAAAAAAAAGACCAACATAAGTTGGTCTTTTTTATATAAAAATGGGAGCATCT
>CAYFHZ010000425.1:0-3352 GCA_964342535.1 uncultured Bacteriovoracaceae bacterium
CTATGTGTCGCAAGATCGAATGCAATAGATAAACCTTTCTGTCCCTTAGAAAGATTTCTTTTATAAAATGCATTCGACTCTTCTGCAGTTGAAAAACCTGCATATTGCCTTATTGTCCAAGGTCTACTTTTGTACATTGTAGCATATGGCCCACCTAAGTAAGGAGGTAACCCTGCAGGGTATCCCAAATGAGCTGCTTCTTTTAAGTCTTTCTTAGAATATCTTTCCTGTATATGAATCTCTTCAGCTGTCTCAAATTCATTAGTACTTTGTTGAGAGTGCCCTTTATAATTAAATATATCGATGCCATCTAAATATGAGCTCATGAAATTATTCCTTCTGTAGCTTGAGATAAAATTTCTAATCTATTTTGACCTTGATAAATATTCAAATACCCTTCTCTCTTATATTTTGTACCTGCGATATAGTGCTTGGATTGCAAAGAAGGTTTTAGTTCATTTAACCAACTCTCATAATCATCATCTAAGGCACAATAAAGGTTTATATCACCTTCTTGAATTGTATCTTTATGGGAAACAAAAAGAGTTTCAACTCTATGACCAAGTACTTCGAAGTAATTAGCACAAAACATAATTCTAGCACTCAACTTTGCCTCAGCTCCACAAACAAATAATTTAATTTTTAAATCTTTGCTCTCAAGTTTTTGTCTCAATAACTCAAATTCTTCTGCACTTCTTCGAAGAGGAAACAAAGGAGATTCTTTTAAAGAAAGAATTTCATCAACCTTATCCTCTGTATTGGCAAAATTATTAACCCCAGCAATGACATGTTCAAGTAAGCTCACTCTCTTTTTTCTCTCAAGAGCAATTTGTTCTACTTGATGGGAGAACTTTTTAATTTGACCAAGTAAACTTTCATTCCCATAGGATTTATACAATTCAAAACTGAAGTGTATAAGTTCTTGAGTTAATGCCTCTATAGCATAACTCCCTCTGGCCGGGTCTATAACTCTTGCCAGAAAAGATTCCTCATTAAGAATATGATAAATATTTCTAGCTTGCCTAGCTGCAACATCTTCAGAAGATTTATTTGTAAGATCACTTAATAATCTATCAAAATTTTCTACTGCAATCTCATCAGCACCTCCAAGGAATGCTGCCGATACAGATGTTGTTTGTCTTAACATATTTACCCATGGATCATAGAGAGTTTGCTCTCGCTTGGAAGGAACAGCTAAAATTTTTACTAATGGATAATTAAGCTGACTATTTAATGATTCCACAAGATATCTAAGCGCTCTTAATTTTGATATATTACAAAAATAAAGAGAATCTATGGCCAACTCTACATAAACTGTAATATCAGATAATTCCCTAGAGATATTTTCTAAAACTCCTAGAGTAAATGCAAGTTCTTGTATCATACTACCACCAGCATTATGTACAAGGTCAGTTCTAATAATACATTTATCAAAAGTTAAAGTTTGTAGCTTTTTAGAAAACTTATCTACATCATATTCGCAACTTTCAAATAAGCTATAGTAATCTAGAATTTGACTTTCATTATTTGGATGTGAAGTAATATAATTTTGTTTTAAATCAGTAAAAGAGTAAATTTTATCAATTGAGTCATCAAGTTCATTTTTTGAATCGATGAATTTCACAAGACTTCTTATTTTCGGATAAGTAGCTAAAGTAATATCTTCAACTTCTCTTGAATAATAAGACTTTAAAATCAATCCTTCACATGTCTGCTTATTTAATTTATTTTCTAATGCTTCATAGCTTTCAAGCTTTAAACTTTTAGAGGCCACTTCTTGCCAAGTAGCTAAATCCACAATTGGAAAATCATCAGAAATCTTGATCATCTTTGTTTCCTTTTATTTCAGGAAAATCATATCAAAACTTATTCGAGTTTATAAGTCTTAAGAATTTTTAAACTAGGATTTTGTATAAATATCTATATAATTTAAATATAGGTATACTTTATGAAAACAACGCTAATTGTCGAAAATCACTCTCAATTTGAAGATTTTTTAAATATAAATCTTTATACATGGCTTGGTATGAATTGTCTGACTGCTAAAAATGCAAAAACTGCAATAGAGTTATTACAAAGTGGTCAAGACAAAATTGATTTCATCATTTGTCGTGGAAAAATGCAACATGAAAGCACTGGAGAATCTCTTCTCGCCTACCTCAATGCTTCTGGCTCCAAAACACCAATCCAAATCATTGGAGAGGTAATATTTAATGATTACGAAAATTTAAGTTTTTTTAATTCAGCACTGGATATAAAACCGATAGTCCAATCAGCAGCAAAATCACTTGATATTACAGCTCAGCAAATGGCCCAGCATGCAGTCCCAGAGTTTTTTCCGATACCTATTCAACACTTTAATTTAATTAATTTTTCCACATGTAATATTTACGATCAACTACCAGATGGCCAATTTAAAGTTGTTTTCCAGGCAAATGAAGAACTTGATCTCATTGCCATAAGAGAATTGATTTCAATAGGAAAACAAGAATTATATGTTCGCAAACAAGCACGATTAAGTTTTGTTAATTTTATGAATCAAGAAATTGCTGCAAAATTAGAACTCAAAGAAATGCATCTTGACGAGCAGCTTCTTGCACTAAATATGTCGCAACAATTGTTACATTCTAAAATAAAACACTTAGGCATTACTCAAGAGACAATTGATTTATCAAAAAAAAATATGAAATATATGAGTGCTGCAGCTAAGACCGTTCCAAGTTTAAGGAAGCTTCTCAAAAAGCTATTGAAAAATAAATCTGAATACTTATTCAAACATTCTCAACTGTTGATGTTTGTATCTACTCATTTACTTAATAACCTAGATTGGGTAAATGAGGAGCAAGTTCAAAAATTACAATTTATGGCCTATTGGCATGATATTGCCCTAGAAAACTCGGAGCAAGCCAAAATACATAATGATATTGAATTAAAGCAAGGTAAGTTTACGACAGAAGAAAAAAAACTTATCAAAAACCATGCACAAATAGCAGCAACTTTAATTTCAAAATACCCGAATGCTCCAATTGGAGTTGAGCAACTGATTAAGCAGCACCACGGTACCATGAATGGTGTCGGCTTTTCAGAGCACTACTCACAAAACATTTCACCGATGGCAATTGTCTTCATTCTTTCTGAAAACTTGGTAGATTCAATCATCAAAAATGAAAAAGACTTTAATTTAGAGGCTAAAATTAGTGAAATGCGAGAAAGATTTTCGACTCAAAGATTCCAAAAAATCATTGATGTTTTAGAAACTATTGCCAAATAAATCAAAAATAAAGCTTAGAATATTTTATTTTAACGCTGCGATATAAGTTACCCAAGCATCACAATTTTCTGCATTTTCTGT
>CAYFHZ010000426.1:0-3339 GCA_964342535.1 uncultured Bacteriovoracaceae bacterium
ATAACTTCAGGAATGAAAAGAGAGAACCCAATGATGGGAAGAGAAAAAACATTGGCCTTACTTATAATAAGCTTTATCTTTCAAGCTTGTTCGGGAATTACAGACGTTGATCCATCCAATGCGGGTAAACGTGCCCTTAGTACTGCCCTTGCTGGGACCAATCAGGCTTATGTCTACTTAGATAATCCTTCTATTCTTGATGGAGCATTTGTCTATCACGCCGACTTTGAGGGAAAAGTATCTCCCCAACTTATTACAACGAATTCTCTTTTACAATCAACTTGTCTATTTACTCAATACTACCCAGATTCTCTATCTAGTACTGACTTAATTTCTTATAGTGCTGAGACGGATTCAAATTGTATGTCTACTTTACAAGATATGAGTACATCAACCCAAATGATTCAATCCACAAATCAATCCTGGGTATTCTCTCTTGATAGTGATGAGTTTTATCAGGTTAATACTTACTACCATATCAATACGATGACTCAAAGATTTCTTGAATCACTTAGTTTTGCACATAAATATGTTCATCTTCAGTCTCCTCGAACAATACCACCTGCAACAAAGTATAATTTGAGAGATACAGGAACATATTGGCTTACAAGAGATGGTGTTAATCAAAATCTAAAATCATATGCTTATTGCTATAATGAAATGAATGCTTATTATAGTCCTAGCGAAGACCTTTTATGTTTTGGTTATTACGCTGAAGAAGATGATGACGATGATGATACCGATGAAGAGATCTACTTTCGTATGGTACAAGACCCCACTATTATCTATCATGAGCTTGGCCATGCCTTTGTAAAGATCATGATGAACCAAAGAAATGTAACCAGTGGAACAGACCCTGATACTTATGATGCTGTATTTGACTCTCACCCCTATCAATCAGATCTTGGTGAGCTTTATTACGATGAAGCTGGTGCAATAAATGAAGCCATCGCAGATTGGTTCTCTTATTATATGAATAACAGAACAAGTCTTGGGGAATTTGCTCTTACTTCTATAACACATTACTCAGGTAGTGCTTATGGAAACTATCGACCTCTTTCCGAAGACGAAGATGCCCATGCAGCAGGTATATCAACTGAAGAAGGAGAACGTCTCTCCTATCCAGCATATTTACATTATGATCCAGCAGAGCCGACGACCGCCATTGAAGATATTCATTATGCATCGGCCATAGCTTCTCATTATTTTGTTGCACTCACTAAAGAGCTAGAAAACTCTTGTACATTTACTACTGATGATGAAGATGAGATTCATGAAATTGCTGGCGACTATATGGTTATGCTTTTATCTGAAACCATGGCAGAAATTGGAGACCTCACTGCAAAAGGCTCGGATTTCTTTTCTTCATTTGCAACTTTAAATTCATCATATCGTAATGTTTATTTTACCAATTTAAATGAAGACCAATCATTTTTATGGACGCAACATGTGAACCCTCCAAACTATCGAAGATTTTTTAGAATTTTAGGAAAAAATATTTTTCATTATATTTCAAGTGATCTCTGTCCTGAATTTACCATAGATGAATCAGAGAAATTATTAGATGATTATGGGCTTCTTTTGTTTAGATCATATGAAGACCGGGGTGTTGGGTATAATACAGATACCTACTCTGATGAAATATACGCATCCTATTTTGGAAACTCATTATTTTCCGATAGAACATTCTTACCATACGCTGTAAACACTGAAGTAAATGAAGATAATAGACGTTATTCTGTTCTTATCGATAAAGACTATATTGAATTAGACGAAGATACAATTGGATATGTTGTTGATGGGCAAACAGATATTACAAATATTTTAGCAACCCTAACTTATCAAGGTGCCAATGTTCAAACTTCAGAAGGACTTGCAGGTACAGAGTATAATAATAATCATACTGATATAAGCCCAGGAGAAATCGTTGCTCTCAGTCTCAATCTTAGAAATACTTCAAACTCGACTATGGGAGGAGTACAATTTCTTGGAAATGATTGGGATCATATGAAGCTAAGTAATCAAACAAATACTTTTGTATCAAGAACAATAAATAAACAGGCCTTAAAAAATGGTGATATTACAACAGGACTAGCAAATTTTAAACCTTGTACTTTTGATGGATTTCCAAGTACTTCAGCTGGTGGTGAAAAAGATACAACTACAACTTCAGGTAGTTGTGGCCATGCCAATAATACTAACCTAGGTCTTATATTGGCAGATACTGATTCTGATGGAAATATCCTCCCTCGTTATGATCTAGATGCACCTCAACCTATATGTTTTGTTCAATATAGTGATGACGATGAAACTCTTTGGGTTAATCAAGACTATTTTAGACAAGTCAGTATGAACTTAGAAGATTCTCAGTGTCTGAATAATCCTTCGATGAGTGGAAATAACTTTAATCCAAACGAGTGCCTTATCAGAACCCTACCTGGGGCCAACCAAGCTAATCTTGGTATGATTGAAGCTCAGTCAACTTGGGCTGAAACTCTGTCAAATGGTGGAGGATCCCTTCAATTTACTGCTGGGCAAATGATACTGATTGAAGTCAATAAAAATGTTCCAGCTGGAACTACGTTTAATTGTCGTTTCCGAACAAGATTTACTAATTGTAGTGATTGCTGGGAAGATGAAAATGGAGATCCTTACCCAGATTATATGTATACAGGTCATGAACCTTTCAAACTTATTAACTTTCAATTTACGGTATTAGACTAATGAAAAAAAATCTTTATTTAGTTTTATTTTTATCCCTAGGTCTTTTTTTTGTAATTAACCCAAGCTCTACCAAAAGAGATTCTCAACATAAAGTCATAACAAGTAAAAAACAAAACATCAAAAAACAAGGAAGAACACCCGCCTCTATTCCAACATTAACTCCCACTAAAAAAAGAATCGCTACGACTACACCTATACAAAGAGAATTTAAAGGTGACTACCAAGAAGGTAATCCATTAAAAATACTAAACAAAGTTAATCCTGAGTGGAAAGACATATATACTAAGAACTTTTTAAGAAATATCCCAGAGAATCAGCAAGCAAAAGACCTTGTCATAAAACATCATAAATCTTTTGTTCAAGTAAAAAATGGAATCGGTAAAAATGTTGAGCACATCATTGTATCTTACACAAGACCTGATGGTAAACCTTTTGCCTTTGAAGCTCTAGTTGATTCTGAAACAGGAAGCATGATTCAAAGCTGGAATAAAACTCGTTATGAATTTAAAGAACCATTGACTTTTGATATGCGTGGTAGAGAATTTCGTACCAAATAATTAATAACTGCCATAGTTTGCTGGTGCTAAAATAAAAACAAAATTTTCTGATGCCTCG
>CAYFHZ010000427.1:0-3339 GCA_964342535.1 uncultured Bacteriovoracaceae bacterium
TCTCAGGAATACTTTCTATCGTATTTGAAATATTGGCTGTTACTTCAATATAGAATTGATACCTTTTCGTTTTTAGATCTTCTATATCATTAAAGCTAAGATGATGATCATGAGTTATAAGTATGATAGGTAATTTAGCATTTTTAATTACACTAAAAGCATCCTCGGGTTTTAATGAAATAAGGCGATCGGAGGACTCTACTACTCTATCATCTACAATATAATTAATATGCATTGGATATGAAATTTTAATATCATCAAATTGATAAACTTTACAACGAATATAGTCACCAAAGATACCTTCATGCTGTATCGTTTGGGGAGCATAAGTTTGCCATAATCTTTTGGGTCTATCTGCAGATATTATAATAAGGGGAATTTTGGCATAATAGGCTTCTATAACAGCGCTGTAACACTCACTGACTGCTGTGCCTGATGTCACACATACTGCTACTGGCTCTTTAGAGAGTTTTGCTTCTCCTAGGGCAGTAAAACTTGCAACTCTTTCATCAAAATAAAAACTTAAATCAAAGTCATCAAGCTCTTCCACAAGTGACTCATTTCTTGCTCCACATCCAAAATGAATACTACTTACATTTAAAGAAAGAAGTAAGGTTTTTAATTCACTCAAATAAAGCTCCTAAAATTGAATTTCTCTTATTCTGAACTTCAAGTAGCTCTTTTTCAGGAATTGAATCAGCAACAACACCACAGCCAGAATCAACAATAACTGAGGTTTCATTCCATTGTATATTCCGAATACAAACAACGGCATAAGCTTCAGTATCAGATTCGAAGCCAATAACTCCCCCAAAGAAACGGTCATCTTGGTCAAATTTATAATATTCAAGAGTACGTAAATACTGATGAGAGGTCTTGCTTGGATATCCTCCCAAGGCGGCAGTAGGGTTAAATTCTTTTAACATATCGAAAAATGAGATCTGTTCATCTTTATAAAAATGTAAGACTGTTTGCAAATGAGCAAGCTTTCCAAAATTTACAACTTCAGTGTCAAAAATCTTGTCAACTTTACCGATCATTTGAATTTTATTTTGTAGATCTGTAATAACCCACTCATGTTCTTTTAATTCTTTTGGGTCGTTTAAAATAATTTTTTTAAAGTCATCCATTTGATTATTTATAGTGCCGGCCAATGCTCTCGTTTTCCATTGATTCTCATGTTTTTGTACTAATGGCTCAGGTGTAAAACCAAGGATTCCATTTGGGCCATCCCAATATGCATAAAGACTCGCGTCTTGGAACTGAACACTTTTTAAATTTCCCAAAGGATGTGAGTCATTCAATTTTTTATAACTTCTTCTCGTTACTGCAACAAGTTTATCAATCTCATTATCATTTAAATAAGAAAGTATAGAATTCATATCCTTTAAAAAAAGAGAGTCATTTTCTTGCTCCTCTTTTACATCTAAAGTTTTTTCGAAATTATAATTTAAAAATAATTTAAAATCAGTTAAGTTTGTTTTGATTAAAAACTCTGGATAATAGGCTTCATAATGAGTTTCATAAAAAGGAAGAATATGAAATTTATGACCATGACCAATATTATTACCAAAACCAATATATAATTCTTGGCATTCGGGTTTTTGAACCATGACACATTTACTTAAAAACAGTTCAATATCTACTTCTGAAAGATTTATAGTGTTTTGTGCTAACATAAGGCAGAAAACATAACTCAAAGTCCTCAATTATTCAATATTTGTTGATCTATTGAGCAATTTCTATTAGTATTGGCGCCATGTTAAATACAGATCATTACCTACTTTCAAATTCTAAGTTTCATCTTATTTGTGGGCCGTGCTCTTTAGAGTCTGAAGAACAGCTAAGAAGTTTTCTTACTCAGTCACCTTGGGTGAAAACGGTTCGCGCCGGAATTTATAAAATGAGAACAAATCCTGATTCATTTCAAGGCCTTGGAAAAGAGGGGTTATCAATTATAAGGAAACTCAAACAAGAGTTTGACTTTCAATTCATCACAGAAATTACTGATCCCAGACAAATTGATGCTTTTGAGCCTGTTGTAGATGCTTATCAAATTGGCAGTAGGAATATGTATAATTACGATCTTTTACGTGAGCTTGATTCTTTGGATAAGCCCGTACTACTCAAACGTGCATTTAGCGCTACTGTAAATGAATGGGTTAATGCTTGTGGTTATATGCCTACACTTGGAGAAGAAAAAATTGTTCTCTGTGAAAGAGGTATTAGAACTTTTGAAACATCTACTAGGAATACTCTTGATATTAATTCTGTGGTTTTTCTTAAACAAAGATACAACTTTAAAGTCATAGTAGATCCATCACATGCCGCTGGTATTAAATCCATGGTTCAGCCTCTATGCCATGTTGGCCTTGCAGCAGGAGCAGATGGACTTCTTATTGAGTCTCATCCAACTCCACAAAATGCTTTATCAGACAAAGATCAACAAATTACTCCAAACGAGCTAAATATTATAAGAGATGAACTTATTAAAGTTGGAACTCTTTATGATAAAACAATAATTTAGGACCTCACAATGCCTCAAGCTACATTTGTCAAAAATATGTTCAACAATATATCTGGTTCATATGATCTTTTAAATGACCTTTTATCCCTTGGAATTCATAGACTTTGGAAGAAAAAACTTGTCCATGCTATGACTTCTAATGGCCCTGAGTCCATTCTAGACTGTGCCACTGGTACTGGTGACATTGCAATCATGATGAAAAATACGAGACCAGAGTCGAAGGTAACTGGAACAGATTTTTCTGTTAATATGTTGGAAGTAGCAAAAAACAAAACAAAAGACATCACATGGGAAGTGCAAGATGCCATGAATCTTCCATATGAAGATAAAACATTTACCAATACATCCATTTCATATGGAATAAGAAATGTAGAAGACTATAAAATTGCTTTAAAAGAAATGTCTCGTGTGACTCAGGAAAGACTTTGCATCTTAGAATTTGGACAACCTCAAAATCCAGTATTTAAATCTATTTATTTCACTATCATGAATATCTTTATCCCTTTAATTGGTAAATTCTTCAAAAAAGAAGATGCCTATAAATATCTCATTGAATCGAGTTCTACTTTTCCATCAGCACAAAATTTTTGTGACATTATTAAGGAAGCTACAGGTTTTGAGACTGTAGAGTATCATCCATTTTTTGGTGGAGTAACCTACCTTTATATTGCGAGTAGAAAAAATGGATGATTTAAAACTCGATGATTTTTATTTTCAAGAAAGTATTCTGGTTAATGAACTGAAGGACATTGACCTATCAGCACTCAATGCTGGTAAGTTCTTAAGAAGTAGGCTACTTAAGCTCATTGCAG
>CAYFHZ010000428.1:0-3301 GCA_964342535.1 uncultured Bacteriovoracaceae bacterium
TTGCAGAATTAATCTTTTCTTGTTGTATTTTAAAACAGTCAAGTTCAGAGTCAAATTTTGCAAAAGGATAACACTCTTGTGGTGTCTTCTGAGATTTGTTCCACGCATTATTTAAACGACAAGTTTTATATGCCTCTGAGGCAATACATGCCCAATGCTTATCTTTACAGTTATAGACAAGACCGTTACCAGTATAATCGTACATTGGTGGAGAAGTAGGCTCAAGTTCCTCGATTAGCGCTTGCTGTTTTTTTTCTTCTTTAAGCTTTCCCTCTAAATCCTTCAACAGATCAACAGTTGCATCTCGATGGGGACTATCTTCCTGGAGTGAGTCTATTGAATTCGTAGTCTTATTTACATTCGCTCCTAAGTTCAAGTCTTTCTTCACTTGATTGTTCTGTTCAGGAAGAAGAGAAGGTTCCTCGACAACAGGATTTTTTACAGCCTCAGGCTCAGGCTCTGCTACCGGTTCAGGCTCAGCTACTGGCTCAGGCTCTACTACCGGCTCAGGCTCTACTACCGTCTCAGGCTCTACTACCGGCTCAGGCTCAGCTACTGGCTCAGGCTCAGCTACCGGTTCAGGCTCTACCACGGGTTCAGGTTTAGGTTCTGCCACAGGTTTTGGCTTTGGTTTATTTTTAGGTTTTACTTGTTTTGCTTTGTTCGTATTTTCTACTTTATCTGGAGTATCTGTGGGCTCATCAACATCAATGAAATAAACAACAACTAATACAATCGCAAGTAATACATAAAACCGTTTAATTTCAATTTTTTTCTTTGGCTTTTCATCTTCATCATCCTCTTCACCCTCTTCACCCTCTTCATCCTCTTCTTCATCTTCTTTGGGCGTAGAGTTTTTGGATAAAAACTTTGATAGAAAAGATGTACCTCCAGATTTAGAGAAAGTCCCTAAAATCTTATCTTTTAAACCTGTTTCTGCTTGAGTTTCATAATCATCGCCTTCTTCATACTCCTCAATATGTAGATCTTGAGTTTCATCAAACTCTTCAAATTCTGTAGTTTCATCACGATTAGATATAATTTTTCTCCAATAAAAAGATACTTATATGTTATATTATATTTAGATTTATATATTTTTAAACATAATTTAGGTATTTATATGAGCACTGATCCAAAAGATGGTGTTATTAAATTCAAATTTCAACTAAAAATGTCATCAAAACTTGATGAGAAACTGTATATTGAAATAGAGAAATGGCGTGCAATACTTTTTAAAATGAATCTCATTGGCGAGTATCCAACTGAACAGATCGGTTATGGAAATCTCTCTCGTAGAATTGAGAGTCAAAATCAATTCATTATTACAGGAACCCAAACTGGAAAATATGCTCATTTAACAGGATCTCATTACACTAAGGTTACAAAATGTGATCTAAATAAAATGTCCGTTGAAGCAATTGGACCGATAGCCCCTTCAAGTGAATCTTTAACTCATTTTGCAATTTACCAAAATTGTCCTCATATTCATTATGTATTTCATGTTCATCATCCTCAATTATGGAGTTTTATGTTGGATAATGGATTTGAGTCCACACCTTCTGAAACAAGATATGGTACGCAAGATATGGCGAAAGCAGCGCAAACAATCATAGGCAGTCATAAATTTGGTATTTTTGCAATGGCCGGTCATGAAGATGGAGTTATTGCTTATGGAAGTTCAGCTCAAGAAGCTGGAAGAGCTATATTAGATACAATGAAATTATCTAAAAATACGTAACTTGTGATTTTGAACTTCTTCTTTTGATTTACCGTACCATATAAAAATTTGGAAAAAATTATCATCTGGTGATAGTCTTATATGAAAATCTGATTCTCTTGTCGTATTAGCATAACGACTCTTTTCAATACAAAATTCAAAATACTTAGATTGTGGAGCAAATAATTCTTTTAATTTTAGAGCACAAAAGCTCATTGTTTTTCGCATATTAATTTCGCATGCTGGATATAACTCTACTTGCCCCCCATGGGTAAATAAATATGAATCTATAGAGTAAACTCCATTATATTCACCAATTGCCTTTTTTACGATAGAAACTGTTTGTTCATAATCTTTTAGTAAATGCTTTGGAAGTTTAAAATCATCTGAGAAAATACATCCTTTAAAATGAAAATATTTATCAACTACTGTCTCATAGAGATATGAGTGTCCGTCAATTATCAGGTTTGAAAAATCAAGACATCTATTTCTAATGACTTCTTCCAAAAGAACTTTAGACTGATCTAGTGCTTTAAGAATTTTTGCCTTATCTCTTGGAAATATCATATGCCCCATACCACTTGATGAATAAGGAGATTTATACAATTTCCCCTCAATGAAGGGATCGCCTTTGACTACTGTTTTCGTTCCCTCAGGTAAGATTGTATTTTCCTTAAGGAGCCTATAAACTTCTACTTTATTTTGCCATTTTTTTTGAAGATCAATATTAATTCTTTCTCCTTGAAATGGTTTTAATATAAGTTCTTTGTCAGAACTAATATCTAACTCATGTGAAATTTTTGTTTGCACCCATCGTAAATAATCATGAGAGTACTTTCTCATCGAGAAAACTGTTTCAGGTTGAATAAAAAAAAGAAGATGTTCAAAAAAATGATTGAATCGATTATTTTTGTATGAAGGAACCTTATTAGCAAAAAGATCTGTCTCAAAATCAGCATCAAAGTAATAAGCTATTTTTTCCATTCTTTTCTCTTTGTAACGGAAAAGTCATCATCAAATTTATGAAGTCTTTGAATAAAGTCATCATCTAATCTAGCTTTTCTTCTCACCTCTTCTATAAAAAACTTTCCCTTTGCTCTCGCAGGGCTAAGGGGATAAGGTAGGTGTTCATTATAATATGTCCAAAGATCTTTTTCTTTTCTCCAGCGATTGAGATAAGTAACACCTAGACGAACATGTGATATTTCATCATCAAGGACAACCTTTAAAATAGAAGCTGTTTTATGATCACCTAACTCCTTAAAGAGATGGTAATAGAAATGAGCAAAATCAAGGTTCGCATTTTCAAAAGTTAAGGCCATCACAGATAAGTAATTTTGAGGTGTTTTCATTTTATCTATATATTTCCAAAAAAAATCATTTAGTGGAAAGTCACCAAATTCAAATCCTAATTCATTCAACCTTCGAACATATAAATCACAATGTTTTTGCTCATCCCTCAAAGAGTGAAAAATTCCGACCTTTAACTTTTTCATTTCCTCAGAATTGTGTGGAAAGAATAAAATAACTGCGGCCATAATCTCTGTCGCCAAAAGTTCATGATTTGCGAATGAATGTAAGGCC
>CAYFHZ010000429.1:0-3291 GCA_964342535.1 uncultured Bacteriovoracaceae bacterium
ATTTAGTTTATTAAAAAGGGAGGTTTTCACCTCCCATTATACTTAGGCAGCTTGCCAAACTTCTTTTGTCCAAGTTGATCTTGTATCCCAAACCCAATCTTTAGATCTAAGTTTTGTATGTACAAAATTTTCTAGTTCATCAGGGGTATTTACATCTACCCACAAAGTCATATCCCAATCACCAGTTGTTGACCATGCCCATTTTACTTCAGACCACTCTTTTAACCAGTCCCAGTTTTCAGTTGCAGGGGTCTTGTTACTCCACTTTACGTCCACTTGTGCTGTCCATTTTGCCATGATTAGCTCCTTAATTTTAAAATGTTAAGTTGCTATTATTTCATCATTAAATAAATGGTTTTAGGGGGTAATTTATTCTTAGCTTTTTATACGATTAAGATAGTCTTGTTGCATTTTCTCATAACCTATATTTGTTGTTTCAAAAAAACTGGGAGTACGATAATCACTATATTCTTGTGGAATATAATGGTTAGGATAGTTATGAGGATATTTATAGTTTTTTTTATCTGGGTGATGATTTCTTAGATGTGTAGGGACTTCAACTGTCGGGTTCGCTTTTACGTATTCGAGTGCCTCATTAATAGCTAAGTAGCTTGAGTTGGATTTTGGAGCTTGAGCGAGATAAGCTGTGGCCTGAGCTAAAATAATTCTTGCTTCTGGCATACCTATTTGCTTAATGGCATAATGTGAGCTGGTAGCGATTTGAATCGCCCTAGGATCTGCATTACCAATATCTTCACTGGCAAGTATAATAAGTCTTCTTGCAATAAATTCAATATCCTCTCCGCCATCTAGCATGACCGCCAGCCAAAGGATAGCAGCATTAACATCTGAACCTCGTATACTTTTAATAAAAGCAGATATGACGTCATAATGTCTTTCACTATCTTTGTCATAACGTCGATTTTCAAAAAGATATTCTTTTACAATAGTCTCAATAGGTAAGTTTTGTATTTCACTATGATGCTGGAAAAGTATTTCTAGCTGGTTTAGAGCTGACCTTGCATCTCCGTTATTGTATTTAGCAAGATAATCTATAACATCTGTATTTAAATCAATACTTTCTTTTTTTAAAGCATTATGAAGAATTGTTTTAATATTTTTTTCATCTAAAGGCTTTAAGTACCATCTTTGAACACGAGATAGTATGGCCTTATTAAGGGCAGTATTAGGGTTTTCAGTCGTTGCTCCTAATAAAACAAAGTCTGCTCTCTCCAAATAAGGAAGAAGAGCATCTTGTTGACCCTTGTTAAAGCGATGAATCTCATCTACGAAAATGATACTTTTAGTGCCTTGATTGTTTCTGAGTTTCTCGGTTTCTTGAATAATTTTTCTTAAATCACCAACTCCGCCTAAAACAGCATTAAATGGGAAAAATTCATATCCGGATCTATTTGCTAGAATCTGGGCAATTGTCGTTTTGCCACAGCCAGGAGGTCCAAAAAAGACGATGTGCGGTAAGTTCTCTGTATCTAATTTTGATACCTTAGCAAGTATTTCCTCTTGCCCATAGTACTCATTTAGGTCTGTTGGACGCAATTTAAAGGCCAAAGGGCTTGAATTCTCAGTATGGTCTGTAAATAATCCGATCTGTTCTTGATTCATAATTGACATATATACCTTATTATCATAACTTAACCAAAACTTTTTTTCCTTCTGTTTTACAGAAGTTTAGCGCCACGAAAGAGGAGGTGAATGAAGATGCAAAATATTTATATTACAGTAGATGAAAGAGGTGTAGAAAGATCTCTTAGAAAGTTTAAAAGAATGTGTGATACTTATGGTATCGTAAAAATGTATCGTGCTCGTCAAGAGTATAAGAAGCCTTCTGTTAAAATGAAAGAAAAGCTAGAAGCTGCGGAAAAACGTAGAAGAAAAACTGCTTTCAAAACGTACAGATCAAAATCAAAAATCTAATACATTTTAAGCTCCCTTAGGGGAGCTTTTTTTTAGTTTAATTAAGTCCATTACAGTATTTTGAGTAATTACGCTTTCACCCCTGATAAAAATACCTATTTAACCAATTCCTGACATTGGTTATAATGATATTATGAAAGTGCTACTCTCAGTTATATTCATACTTTTACTTAATTCTTGCTTTACTCAAGAAGAGTCAGGAAACTCTGATCCAAGTCCATCAAATTCAACAGCTGAACCTAATTATTCAATAACTTTGGATTTTGAACGTATACCTCAAAGCTTACCAGAACTAGATAAAATTCAAGTAACGGCCACGCTGAAAAAAAATAACTCAGCATTAGTAGGTGTTCAACCTAAAGTTACTCTTGCTAGAGGAACTCATAGTAGTATTACAGATAATAATGACGGCACATATACTTTTATTATTACTCCATCTCAAACAGGTGAACATGATGTCACTGTAAGTTATAAAGGGGAGTCAATAAAGAGAACTCCACTTGTTTTATATAAAGTCCATTCAGAGTGGGGGCAACCCATGGCCGTTTCTGGTCTGGTTAATACAGAAGGTTATGAGGATGGTGTGACGATAACACCTGATGGGGAATACCTTTTTGTGCAAACTGGTCCACAGTATTCATCTGGAACTTTTATCATGAGCGTTGATCGTAGTAAAAATGGTTGTGGAGGAGCTATGAATAGACTTACCCCAACCAGATGTTCTCATGATTGGTTAGATACTTTAGCTGGCCCTTATACTGCCCCAGAAAGACCTGGATTTTTTGATGGAAGATTTTCAGGTGACACAATACTTCACAATGCAAATTCATGGGGAGTAGGGGTTGATGTTGCTCCAAACTATGCTGTATCAACAATGTTTTATGGTTTTAAAAGACAAAGTGATGGAACTTTTAAAAAGCCATTCTACGTTGCACACAATGATGAAAATGATGGAATCGCTTCTCCGTTTGGCTTGAGCTTCTATATGAATGGAGATGGTACGGCCAAAACTTTATATACTTGGAATAATCCTTCAGATGAAAAGACCATTGACCTCGATAATAATGGCAGTATGGACATCGAAAGTTATTATGATGTTTACTATACAACAATTACTCTCGGCGAAAATAATAATTTAGGTAACCTTGAATATACAGGAACACCAGGAACTGCACCCGTTGTAGGATCATACTTTCCTTCAAAGAAGATTAACTTTGGAAATATTGGTATAAATGGAAATGCTGGAACACAAGGTAATTCACATTTGCATGCACCAAGCGGAGTTTTACAATCAATATGGACTGATGATGAGTATGATTCAGGTGGAGATCATGGAGAAATATCTGTTTATATTAA
>CAYFHZ010000430.1:0-3291 GCA_964342535.1 uncultured Bacteriovoracaceae bacterium
AGAAAGTTTATAAACTTTATCTGTACTATCATACTCTGAACTTGCACCGTATGCTAGCTTTGTGGGAGCAAGAACTTTGACTTCTATTGTAAATGTTTGATGTCCTGTTTCACTATTAGAGCCATCATACATTAAATTCTCTCCAGTAACAGTGAAAGTTGTTGAAGCTGTGGCCACAGTTGGAGTTCCAGTGATACTTCCATCAGCATTGAAACTAAGTCCAGGAATTTCAGTTGATAGGACCTTATCTATACTCCAAGTCGTAGGCATTCCTCCTATAATATTAGGAGTAAAACTAAAGGACTTATCCTTATATAATGTATAATGGTTTTGATATCCTAGATAGGAAGAGTCACTAGGAGCATCTTCTGATAACTGTAAAGTTAATGCAGTTGTAATGGTGGTAGAAGTTGCTGTATCAGTAGCTGAAACACTAAAAGGATAACTATTAAGAGGATCAGTTGGTGTTCCGGATATAGTCCCTGTTGATGCATTAACACTTATTCCAGTAGGACAACTAATACAAGCAAAAGTTACAGGTTTCCCACCTGTATAGGATTGTAATGTAATATTATCAATGGGTACTCCTTGCTCTGCACTTATTGTCGTTACCGCGTAAGAAAGTGCTGTTGCAGGGTTTGTTACCGTAAGAGATATGTCGTCATAAGTCGATCCTGCTCCATTAGTAACATATACTCTATAGCTTGTGATTCCTGTGGCCGCAGTAGGTGTACCGCTAATTTCACCAGTCTCTGAATTAATAGTAACTCCAGGAGGTAGTGTGGGAATAACTGAATAAGCGACACTATCTGGTGAGCTTGTAAGGGTTCCAGGAACCATCGTTGTCATAGTGGTTCCAATGGGAACTGTCTGGCCATCATTAGAGGGGTAAGTCAGTCCGGTAGGAGCAATGTCATCAATTTTTATTGCAATTTTCACACTGGCAGAGCCACTATCATTTTCAATTGATACTATATAATTTCCACTAGTCGAAACCAGAGGTGTTCCATAGATATCTCCGTTGGTATCAAGACTTAAACCTGATGGAAGAGATGGAGTGACACTGAGAAAGCTAATATTTCCCCCTGTGGTGGTTGCTGAATAAAGATCATAGGTGTCCTTAGTAAAAGTCAAAGTTGTATAGTCATACTTTATAGACTTTGGTGGTTCAGCAATAACACTAAGTTCGATAATTGCATACTCAGTGTTACCATCAAGATCTTGAGCTTCTATTAAATACTCTGAAGCTGATTGGGTTCCAGTAGGTGTTCCGGAAATTGTTCCAGTAGAGGTATTTAGTCTTAAACCTGTAGGTAAAGTTGGAAGAACTCTGAAATAATATCCAGTATAAGTCGTTGTGGGAAAAATTTGTACATCAGATGTGTTTTGAACAAACTCCACACTTTCAACATTATACTTGAAAGTTTCCGTGGCCACCGTCGTACTACTAGTTGATCTAGATGTATTTACATCAGTTTGCTCAGCTACATTACAACTTACCACAACGACTAAAATCGCAAAGAGTTGTGCTATAAATTTAAATTCCCTAATTTTCATCATCCTATACCCGTTTTCGGCAATTTTTGCCTTGCGGTTTAGTCTATTTTACTACTTAACTAAAGTTCTCATTGACTAAAACGTAAAATCAGGTATTTACCTTAGTTCTAACTAAAGATAATAAGTTGGTGATTGACGCATTTTTGTTGCAATTATAGAGTCTAACTAAGGGAAAAATGGAGACTTTATGTTTAATTTCGGAATGAAGAGTAAAACAGAAGAATATACACCTTCAGGTAAGGTTATTGCACTTATGAACCAAAAAGGCGGTGTTGGTAAAACAACCATGGCCTATAATCTTGCTCATGCATTAAGTGCTCAAGGAAAAAAAGTTCTTTGTATTGATATGGATCCTCAAGCTAATTTTTCATTATTATTTGGAGTAGATCCTTCTTCAGAAACAGATAATATTCATCAACTGCTAATTAATAGTGTTAGAGAACTAAAGTCTCTTCATAACGGGCTACTTATTTCAGATGCTCTGATCCCGACAAATAAAGGAATAGATCTTCTACCGGCGGGTCAATCTCTTTCTGGCTTTGAGTTAACTGTTGCTGGAATTAATGCTCCAAGACAACTTATTCTTAAAAAGTTTTTGACCACTCATAAGCTGCAAGAGCGTTATGATTATATTGTCATCGATGGGCCTCCAACTTTAGGACTACTTGTCGTTAATATTCTTTGTGCTTGTGACGGAGTTCTTTTTCCATTTATCCCAGACTCATTTTCTGAACAAGGTCTAAAAAATATTAGAAATGTTCTCCTCGATATAGAAGATATGGGAATTGTTTCAAGTCCTAAAATATTAGGATATATTCCAAATCTTTTTGAAGGAAGAAGAAAAAAGAGTCGTGAAGATTTTGATCATATTAAAGATGAGTTTAATGATGGTGAAATATTTGAACCGTTTTATAATAGAGCACATATGGCAAAGTCTATGGCCAATAGGAAATCAGTTTTTGACTATGAGGCTTCAGACTATAAAGAACTTCAATCTCAGTTCGTTCATATGGTTGAAAGAGTAGATGCTCAATTAGGAATGTTATCGTGAAAAAAAAGAACCCTTTATATGTTGTAAAAAAAGATCATGTTGAGCCTGCGGATCATTTTATAGATCTTTTAATCAAAAAATTTAATCTTGCTCCATTAGTTGAGCTTTTTCAAAATATTTTACAATTAATGGCAGAAAATATTCGCTCTTATGCGATGGTCAAAGTCGTAGAAGAATTCTTAGAATTCATAATTCAAAAATTAAAAATGTTCCAAAAATTCAAAATTATCTAGCTCTTTTTTGCCGCTGAGAAGGTAAGGGGGATTGATTGGACTTAGGAGCTGCTGCCTTTGTCTGGACAGAGTCGAAATAAAGACTTTCTAAGTCTTGAGATTCACTCTTTACTTCACGATCACGTTTTACTTCAGCTAAGTTTTTTAAAGGGGCTTTCGATGTTTTATCCGGTGCTCCCAGGTCAGAAAATAGAATTTTTCTCTCTTCTTCCATCTTTTTTGGATCATAGGCCAAAGATGGGACGGAGTATATAAGAAATAAAATTAGAATTTTCATCATCTTACTTTTATGTTAGTTAGCTTTAAATGAAAAATCTAGACCTTTTGACAGAATCATATGATTATAAATTACCAGAGTCTCTTATTGCTATGCGTCCAGTGGCGGATAGAAGTTCTTGTAAATTAATGATCTATAAGCAAGCAACAGATGAAATTATCCATACCCAGTTT
>CAYFHZ010000431.1:0-3289 GCA_964342535.1 uncultured Bacteriovoracaceae bacterium
CAACTATTTTTTGAAGCAATTGTGAAAATTGATGACTTTATCTAGTATTTGATTCGGGATATTTTTTATTATTAATGAAGCATTTAATTGTGCTGATTTAATCTTAGACAATACTTCTGTACCATAGAACATATATTGCCCACCACGACCTTTTGAGCCATAGGAATTTGTTACAAACAAAACTAAAAATAATATAAACATCTTAATTTTCATCATTCATCTCCTTTTGAGTAAGAGGAAAGCTACCAAAGTGGATTACTCTTACCTCATCTTTTTTTATACTTTTTTCCTCTATATAATTTACAAGTTCTAATTGGAACTTACGTATTTTTTGATTTACTTCATTATTTAAATCGCTATCCATAGAGAGAACAAAAGAGTTATGCTCACGGTCTCCTCTAGCAAATTGGTCAATACTATCTTTTGATTTATCTAGTATTTGCTTTTGATACTTTTTTAATGCAATATTAGAATAATCAGAATCAAAGGCCACTATATTTTTTTCACTGGTATCAATCCAGTTCATTTCGTTTGTTGTATCAAGTAGTTCTAAGTCTTTTAGCCTTGCTATGGCCAATTTTGTTTGATTAATATCTAACCTTAGAACTTTAGCAATCCATTTTACACTTGGTTTGAACTGAGTTAAAGCAGTAAGCTCAAGGATTGCATCATAGTACCAATCTGATATAACTTTAAAAAAATCTACTGTAAGAGAAGTATGCTTAGTAACCTCACTACATTCATTTAAAAATTCATCAAAAGGCATCTCAAGACCTTTAGCAAATTTTCTCATTCTCTTATCAGTGATAGGTCTTTTTCCGCTTAGAATCTGAGATAAAGTTGCGGGGTTTTCGTTTAAATGTCTAGCAAATGCTCTTAATGAATAGTTCGAATTTTTTTCAATTCTACTTTCTAAAATTTTGTTTAAATAAGACCTTACGTTGATTGTTTCCATGGGCAGAACTATACACTCTCCTGGAAAAAACAAAAGACATTTCGCAACAAAGTGTTGCGAAATGATATCAACATGTAATTATTACTTAAAAGTATATGATCTTAATTTAAAGTGACGATAGCATATGCTTCCACGATGATAAGTCTGCATCTTTTCGATATCGATCACTATCAAAATGTGTGAAAGCATGAGGTGCACCAGAGTAAATTTGCACTAAATATTTTTGTTGGTTTTTTTCAAGTAACATACTTAGATCTGATACATCTTGAAGGCTTACGGCCTGATCTGCTCCTCCATGATAAATATATAACTCACCTTTATTATTTTTATAGCTCTGATTCTCAGGGGTCTTAAGTCCACCATGGAAAATAAAATATTTTGAAAAATCATTGGTATTCCGAGCTATTTCAAGTCCTACTGTTCCACCAAAACAATATCCTACAAGAAATCGATTTTCCTTAGGCATTTTTAGCTCATCTGCTTTTACAATAGCTCCCTTAACTGCTTCAAGCATAAGGTTTCTATTCGAATAATAAAATGAGGAAGTTTTTTTCTTTTCTTCAAGAGTATTAGGCCTTACTCCTTTGCCATAAATATCTATAGCAAGAACATTAAAACCCTTATCGGAAAACATTTTGGCACGTTTTAGCTCATACTCATTAAGCCCGTCCCAATCATGCACAATAAAGATAGTCTTTTTAGCTTTTAGGTCAATATAGTCTATTTCATATTCTTTATCTTTGTATTGATAACTCATACTCTTAGCAGATAAAGATAAAGCAAATACACTAGATATAGTTAAAAACAATAACCTCATAAAAATTCCTTTTTATCAGATTATAAACAGAGTTTTTTCGCAAATCAAAAACAAGTGTTTAATGGCCTCATTAACTCTGATTTAATGATACAGATGCACCATTATATAACTTATATGAGTTTTAGCTTGATCATTGGAGTGATTTGTTTGTTGATAGTACTCTCCTTGAAATTCTAAGTGAGAAATAATTCTCCATTTAAAACCAAGTCCAGGGGCAGATTTAAGTGTAGTATAATCATCAAGATTTTCTTGTGCATGCTGTACAAACACATAAGGTCTCAGACCTTGAGTAACTAAATACTCTAGTTGATAATCTCCATATAAACCATCTAATTGATTATTTAAAGTATTATCCGTGATCTTTTGTTTTTGTACATAATCCGTCTCTAGACGAAGTGTTAATTTTTTAAAAAGAGAGGAAACGTAATTTAAATTTATAATACTTCGTTTATATGATTTACTTCTACCGTGAAGAAGACCGAAACCTAATCTTGACTCTCCTTCAAGGTAATGAGTGTAATTATAAACAAGATTTCTTCTTTGATCATCAGTAGCGTAATCTTTATCTAGAGCACCAACACTACTAGATATATTCATTTCTCCCCACTCAAAAAATTGAGTCATATCAAGATTGTAAGTTTCAGAATATGACCCGAAGCCAAGGTCTGATTTCACATAACGAGTATGGTTTGGATGGTTAATTCCAAAATGTTGACGAAATTTACCAACTCTCACAAAAGATGTTTCATCAGGTTGATACATAAGATAATGTCTTTCCGATAAAAATTCATCTTTATCTTCAGTAGAATTTGGTCCCTCTTGAGTTCCAACTGTACCTACTAAAAAAGCTTTTTTGTATTTAAATCCAAATTCAAAATTATCTTGCATATCAAATTGTTTCTTTTGATCAATCTGATCATTTTCAACTTGCACTTGAATATGGCGATATTGTCCCCCATATGTAACATGCTCTGTATTGCTTACAAGGCCGTAATAAGGTTTAGCAAATTTTTCCCCTAGATTAAATGTACTCATCATCTCTTGAGAAAGAGATCTTCCGTAATCATTTAAAAGACCTCCACCTGTAGGTGCCACATGACATGCCATACAGTTTGGATACCCCTTAGTTGAGTTTTCAACAAAAGCAAAAGCAGAAAATGATAAAGTAAATGCAGTAAGTGATAATAAGAATTTCATTTGTATGGCCTATATTTGAATTTGTGAATCAATATTTATTTTAACTTTGTCAGCTGCAGTTATTCCTGAAAAACTTGGTAGCTCAACCTTATAATCAGTAAGTTTAAAATCAAAATCAGATTTAATAGAAAGTTTTTTATCTTTAATAACAGTGGTAAGGGGAATTTTTATTTCTTTTTCAACCCCATGAAAATTAAGCTTTCCAACAACATCTTGTGTTTTTTCTTCTGTCGTTGCTGGAATATTTTTAAATTTTATGACGGCTTGGGGATGTTTAGAAACTTCTAAATACTTTTCTTTGAGGTGCTTGTCTCTAAGCT
>CAYFHZ010000432.1:0-3286 GCA_964342535.1 uncultured Bacteriovoracaceae bacterium
CAAAGAAGTCATTTTGATATAGATTTTCATTCGTAATATCTGTAGCTTCGAATACATATTTAGAGTCATAATCATGAGAAAAAATTTCAATGACATTCTTATCAATTTTTTCCAAAGTGACTTTTGCTTGTAAAGATGTCGCAACATTTAATGTTATAACATTGGGAAGAATCAAGTTTATAGGCTCTAAATCAATTGTTCCGCCAAGTAAATCAACCCTTACACTTCCTAGACTAGTTACCTGCATTCAAAACACCTACATAACTCAACTCGCGATACCTTCCTGCATAATCAAGTCCATAGCCAATCACAAATTTATCTTCAATTTCAAATCCAAGATAATCAATTGCTACAGGGTGAACAGTTCGAGACGGCTTATAAAGTAAGGAAGCCAGTTTTAAACTTTTAGGATTTCTTTGAGAAAGCATTCCTAAAAGAGTTTTAAGAGTAAGTCCAGTATCTACAATATCTTCTACAATGATGACGTTTTTATCTTTTAATGAACTAGAAACATCCATTTCAATTTTGACATTTCCACTTGAAGTTGTTCCTTCTCCATAGGAAGACAATTGCATAAACTCTATTTTTACTGGTAGTTGAATTTTTTTAACCAAATCAGAGCAAAACATAAATGCACCCTTAAGGATACAAATTACAGTAACTTCTTCTCCTGCAAAATCTTCATTAATTGCCTTAGCTAGAGCCTCAACTCTTAAAGCAATTTCCTCTTCTGAAATCAAAACATCGGGTTTTAGTTGTTCCATAATAATACCTTCCTTATTATGGATAGAATACGTGGATGTTGATGAATTGTCTAAATTAACTCATTAAGTGTGAGACTTCTTCTTCTATTGGAAGACGAACTTGTTCATCCTCAGGCTCATAGAAATAATGGGCCCTACATCTAGCGTCATAGCTATCTGTTTCACCTAATAAAACTTTATCTTTAATATCTGAAAGTCTTTGGCTTCTTGTTGCAGGAGCACCACATACTGTACATATGGCCTGAATCTTTTGAACACTGTCAGCAATGGCCAAAAGCATAGGCATTGGACCAAAAGGAACGGCCCTAAAATCTAAATCAAGTCCCGCACAAATAACTCGGTAACCTCTATTAGCAAGTTTTTCTACAACTTTTACTATTTCTTCATCAAAAAATTGTATTTCATCAATTGCTACAATTCTTGTAGTGTCTTTTAACCTAATAAGGATATCAGTAGCTTTTTCTACAGGTTGACTTTGTATTTCTTGAGATGAGTGAGAAACAACTTTTGTTTCATCATATCTTATATCAATGGCCGGTTTAAAGATTTGAACCCTCTGCTTTGCTATTTGGGCCCTTTTCACTCTTCTTATAAGTTCTTCCGTTTTACCAGAAAACATAGGTCCACAAACAACCTCTATTCCTCCATGGTGACCATGAAACAGATTTGACATTACTTTCTCCCTCGCAATTGTGTGGCGACATATTTCCAAATTTTTTCAAAAATGACAATAAGATGTAAGTTAAATTTGGCCAGATATACTGCTTTCTACTAAGATCAAATAATTTTGATTTTAGCGCACCAGTTCATTTAAATAACTCTCATTTAAATCAGCTTTTAATCCAATGCATAACATCTTGCTCATTTCATTTTTTCAAGTTATCAAAGTCCCATGATAGGACAAATTAAAAATTTTTTTAGTAAGCCAGACTCGGATAAAACTTATTATCAACTCATAGGTGAAGAAATGGGCACCTATGAATTAGTAAAAACCTTTTATGAGAAAATGGAAACTGACCCTAAAGCACAAGATTGTCTAAATGTTCATGCCCTAACTCCAGATAAAAAAATACCAGATGAAGTAAAGAAGAAACTTTTTATGTTTCTCTGTGGATGGATGGGGGGTCCAAATCTCTTTGTTGAAACTTTTGGGCCACCAAAAATGAGAGCAAGACACTTAGGCTTTCCTATTGGAATCAAAGAAGCAGAACAATGGCTTTTATGTATGAATTTTGCCCTTAATAATCATAGTGCAAAACTACATAAAACAGTTAAAACTCAAATGAATAATAGTTTCAAAGCTCTTGCTTCAAGAATTGTAAATCAAAATTAAATAATAAAGAGTGTGGCCAGCATCATTATCATTGCAATAAAGCCCATGATAATAACAAATGGTGTAAAGAGGATACATATACTTAAAACTGGACTTGATTTGAGCTGAACTCTGAGCCCTGCATACATTAAGAACATTGTGACAAGTCCCTGAATCGCTCCACCAATCATAGGAACAATCAGAAAGATACTCGAACTAAAGCTTACACTCATAATATCATGAGCTTTTTGAGTCAAATCTCCCGGTGTTTCAAGACCTCTACCATAAAGTCTTATAATGACTTCCCAGAATTGAATAAGAAATATTCCAAATAAAGGATAAAATATAACATCAAGAGTAGCTGATAAAACGACGAAGTAAAAACTCGGAATTTCATTAAAATTTATATAGTTAGTTAATCCATAACTATCATTTGAAATAAGCTCAAATACTGTAATGATTGCAACTTGAGTTAATAAAATTTTTGTAAGTCCAGATATCATTACAAAAACCCAAGAAGTGGCCAAGGATTGATAGGCCGTAAGCTTCATGGGTTTAAACCCTTCATAAGAAGGAGTCGTAAAAGCTTCATGGGTATGAAATGGGTGAATAAGGTAATGAAAATAACTTTCAAAAACTCTTCTAATTTGCATTTTCGTCCTTTAGTTGAAAGAGACTATCAAAAAAATCTAACCCTATTTGCTTTTGATCGTATTGATAATAAAAAGCAATCTCTAATTTCTTATCATAAACGATAATATAATCACTTTCAATTTTTAAACTTAATAACTTATCAAAAAGACTTACTTTCAAAGAAAAGTCTTTTATCTCATCATTTTTCTTCTCTAAAACATATTCTGCTTGCTTAAAATCAGCAAGATTTAAAATAACATGAAAAAGAAAATTCATATGAGCAGTACTTATAAAACTAATTTCTTTATTTTTAGTTGAAATTTCAAATTGATCAATATCTTTAACCTCAAATTGATAAGCCTTACCTTTTACATTTATCTCAAAATCAAATTGATTAAGTTTTGAAAAATCTATTTGATAAGGTATTCTTTTATTCCAAAAACTTTGGGCATTTAATCTGAAAATCCCAAGTTCTTGAGGATCGACTTCGTATACTTTAGCTGTTTCATGATCTTTAACATAATGACCAAATTTTTCATTCAAAGATAAATAATAGGAAAAAACACGCTCTTTACCT
>CAYFHZ010000433.1:0-3284 GCA_964342535.1 uncultured Bacteriovoracaceae bacterium
TCTACAGTAGTAAGCGTAATAAAAGGATTCATATCAAATTTTGCAGATGCTCGAATAACAAAGTCGATAAATTCATTTACTTTCAAGGGAGTCATTTCCACGAGAGGTGCATACCAAATAAGACCACAATTATCTTTAGTTGGTTCTAGCGGATTCTTTTTTAAAAGCTCTTCTTTATCTTCATTTTTAAGATAGGCAAGCTTGACTGCAACTTCATTAGGCCTACCTTGCATAATAAGATAAGCTAAATCCATATTCTGAGAAAACTCTCTTAAATCCATTTTACCTATTTTGGGAAAAATTGATCCAATCGTCTTTATGGCCATTCTTGTCATAGGATTATAAAAAAATAATTTCTTTTTAACTGGTTTTAATCTTTTAATAAGCTGACGTTTAACAACTTTTACAATTTTTTTGTCACCATAAATGGCACCTACTAAATTCCACTCAGTAAGTTTATTTTCATTAATGACTTTTTGAATTTCTTCTTCTGTTAATTTTTGGCCGTGGACTATTTTATCTTTAGGATAATCAATAAACATTGATGCCATTCTCTCCTTGTTCATAAGGTTCATTCCACCCACAATACCGGAATATTTTCTTTTAAACTCTTTTATAATATGAACAACTAAATCTAATTGGGACTTATCTTTTATGGCCATTAGTACCATTTCAATATGTTCTGGCTTGTGTGCAAGTTTAATGGTCATTTCTGTAACGATTCCAAGTCCAGATTGAGTAAATGCACCATCAAGTTGAGGCCCAAGTCCATTTTTAAATAATTTATCAAGTCTATGCTGTCCTACTTTACTAAGACCCCCTTCATAAATATCACCATTTTTTAAAACAGCTTTTAAACTTTGGACAGCTTGGAAATGATCTGTAATCGGAGTAAGTCCATAGCCTCTCTCCAAAGCATTTCCAACAACTGAGCAGCTTGGTCCACCACCGTGGACTGGCGTAAGCCAATGATCACCTTTTTCGATTAAAAACTCCGAAAGTTGCTTATAAGTTACTCCAGGCTCAAGAGTGATTATTCCATTTTCTTGATCAAAATAGATTATTTTATTCATCTTCTCTAATGAAACCATAGTAGAGTGGTCTTGAACTGGTGAATTGCAGCCATACCCCCAATTTCTACCAGTTGAATAACATGCAATATTATCAATATTAAAGTCACAAGAAGTGACAATATCTACAATCTCCTGGGTATTTGAAGGGGTGTAGATTTTTTTAACCTCTCTAGGACATGAAATTGTATTCTTAAGTCGCACTTTAATTCCTTATCAATATATTTCTTAACATTATCGTCTAAATTAAGTTAAACTTCCATGAAAAAACATGATAACCGAACACTAGCGAACACCTAGAAATTAAGGATAACAATGTTGGAAAAAGTCATTTATAACCTATATGAATACAATAATTACAAACTTGTTTTATCTGCAGATTTTAATCATAGAAATTTGATCAACCATGATTATTCCTTGAGAAAATACTCTAAAGATTTAAATATATCTCTGGGCTATTTATCAGAGCTTATGAGCGGAAAACGTGATATATCGCTCAAAAAGGGAGAAGAAACATTTGCCCATATGGGGTTTAAAAATGATGAAATTTCATACTTAAAAGCCCTTGTTCAAAAAGAAATTAGTGATGACCATTTTGAACTCCAACAAGCAAACCAAATAATCTCTTCTCACTTCATTGCAAATAAACGCAAAAATGATTCTGATAAAGAAGAAATAATGACAACACCCGAGCACTTTATGGTTTATTCATTTTTACATGATTATTCCCATAAAGATGATTTACTTCTGATTTCGGAAAAAATAGGAATAAAATCACAACAATTAGACTGTATCTTGGATAAATTTTTAGAACTAGACTATATAAAACTAGATAAAAACGGAGAATATATACTAACTGATCCAACTAGAATGATTTCAAAACATGATAATTATTGTCGGTTTTTAAAAAGATTAAGCACTTTTTTATTAGAATTTTACGAAAAGCAAAATATCAATGATCCAAATACTTCAAGTGCAAGTGTTTTAGTTTTACCTCTTGATAAGCAGACAGCAAAAGAAGCTAGAGAGCTTCATAAATTTTATATAAAGCAATTATTTGCTATTGCAGACAGAACAAAAGATGAAGACCGTTTTTTATTTTTAAGTAATCTTTATTTGGAGCGACAATTATTTGAAGCTAAAGAGGATCTTCATTGACACAAATCCTTATGCTTAAGATAATAAACTTAAGAAAATAAGGGGCGTATTATGCTAAAAAATTTAATTCTTTATATATTGTTATTTTGTTCTTTAAAAGCAATTGCCTTAACAGGTGAAGATATTGCAAATAAGATGTACTTGGCCAACAGAGATAAAGATCTAGTAACTAAGACGAAAATGACACTCATTGATAAGTCTGGAAGTAAGCGAGAAAGGACTTTTTATACTTTTAGTTTAGATAATAATCATTATGATTCTCAATCTTTAATTTACTTTACTGAACCAGTAAAAATAAAAAAAGTTGGTCTTTTAATTCACAATGCTAAGGAAGGTGATGCTAATCAGTGGCTCTATTTACCTGCTTTAAAAAAATCAAGACGAATTTCTTCAGGGAAAAAAAGTGGAAGATTTGTTAGCTCTGATCTTACTTATCAGGACTTAGAAGATAGAGAAGTTTCACTTGATCATCATAAACTTTTGAAAGAAGAAAAAATAAAAGGGAAAAAATATTATATTATTGAGCGAATACCTAAAAAAGCCAGTTCTTCGATTTATACGAAAGTCATTTCGTGGGTAGATGCAAGTAATTGGCTTGTTAAAAAAGCAAATTTTTACAAGGCCAAAACGTCAATTCATAAAACTATTAACTCAACTAATTTTAAAAAAATTGGAAATTCTTGGTATGCAGGACTAACTCAAGTAGAAGACTTTGATGAAAAACATAAAACCAGACTTGAGCTTTTGGATGTAAAACAAAATCAAGGTTTATCATCTAGTTTTTTCAATAAATCAATCTTAGAAAATCCGAGAAGACTAAACTCGTATTTAAAGTAATGAGTGACTTCTATTTAGATAAGAAGACAGGTTATACCATAAAAACATCTCAATCACTCCTACGTAAAGGAAGTTGTTGCAAATGTGGTTGTCTTCATTGCCCTTATGGTTATACTTTAAAAAAAAATGGACTAGAGATTAAGCCATTTACCCAAAATCTTGCGATTGATGCCCAATCTATTTATGATATGTATAAAGGAAATCAACTAGGTCAAAGTT
>CAYFHZ010000434.1:0-3277 GCA_964342535.1 uncultured Bacteriovoracaceae bacterium
CATACTAAGAATGCATCCGTCTGAAATTGATAGAAATTATGAACAGATCAAAAACTTCTTACCATCACTGGTAGAAGCATATCCTGCTCATACTTTATCATTAATTTCACACTTTAAGTCTACTATTGAGAAGTCATTACTAAGAGTTGAAAGGGATCAAAAATCTCAACTGTTAAATTTTAATAACCCCATCCTTAAAGATCCACTTCTCATGTCTAAAACCTATGGCATATATCCGACTAATAAAGATGTTTACATTGAATTTCACAATAGCAACCTCGAAAAACTTCATAAACCTCTAAGTAAGTCAAAAATTGTTCATATCGAGAAGAATAATTATCAAACACACTCAATCGAAGTTTATTCAGATGAAGATAAAGTATTATCAATATACTCAGAGAACAATATGATTCAATTCATACAATTCTTGTTAAGTAATATAAAAGACGTTCCAATTAGTGCTATTTTACAAGGTATTCAAGTACCCCAACTAGAAGATTTAAATGCCATTATTAGTGCTTATGAAAGACTTGAAAGAAGTCTTCACCAACTAACCAAGCAAACTCATCAAGATTTCAATCAATTAATCAATAAAACAATTTTTCACTAGTTTTTAATTGATTATTCTTCGTGTCGTACTAAACTTAAAGTATGAGGCCAATTAGTTGAATTCAAATATTTTAAAACTTAGAAAAAAAATTTTTCTTAATCTTAAAAAGCAAGCTTTTGAGTATGAAGAAAACCATCCTGAACTCTTGACCTATTTAAAGGAGCAAGTGGATTCAGCTCAAAGTGATTTTGAGCAAAGAGATTTTGATTTTCTAACATCACAAGTCCTCACTTCTCAAGTCACTTACCTCGGTGATTTTCATACATTTGATCAAAATATTAGAAATGTTCTGAGGATTATAAAAATTATTCTAACCCAAGAAAGTGAAGTCGTTTTAGGTCTAGAAATGGTCTCTCATAAACATCAATTTTACCTTGATGCTTATACTGAAGGTCACCTTACAGATTTAGAGTTTTTAGATTGCATCCAATATCACCATAGTTGGAGATTTCCATGGACTCATTACAAGCTCATTTTTGAAATAGTAAAAAAGCATAATATTAAAGTTATTGGACTCAATACAGAAGGAAGCTTAGCTGATAGGGATCAATTTGCAGCTCAGCAAATTTCCCATGAAATTGAAAAAAAACCTAATGCAAAATTTCTCATTTTTTATGGAGAACTTCATATAACAAAAAATAAAATCCCTAAGCTACTTAAAGAATTTATTCCAGAGATAAAGCAAACGATCATACATCAAAACTTAGATGAAGTTTATTGGAAAATGACAGAGGCAGGAAATGAATTCGGTTTGGTTTCATTTAACGCCAATGAGTTTTGTATCATTTCAGCACCTCCTTGGATTAAATATGAAAGTATGATCTATTGGTATGAAAACTTATCCGATGACCCAGATTTTGATATAAATGATTATATTATCCAAAATGGTGCAAAAACCTTTACAGGAAATACAGAAGAGGACTTTCTACAAATTTCAACTGAATTGGCCGTACATCTCGACCTAAAGCAATGTCATGATTTTTTAGATGACTTTAAACTTTATGATCATTCTAATCTAGAATATGTTGAAAAAAAGTTAAAAAAAGAAATAAACAAAACACTATTTGATAGTTACAAAAAGTTAATCTCATTAAATAAATCTTTTATTTTCCCAAAAGGTACAAATTATTATTGTTCAAGTTATTCAATGAACCGTATAAGCTATTTAGCTGGAATTCATATCTACTCTGTCTATCTTCAACTAAACGAGGTCTTTAGGATTGATATTCTCCAAAGCAAAAGTACTCAACAAAAGTTTATACTTTATACATTTCAAGCAATGTTTGCTTTTTTCTTTTCAAAAATTATAAATCCACATAGAAAATGTATGATGTATAAAGACCTACTTTTACATGAAGATGATAAACTAGCATATAAAGCACTTCAAATTCTTGACAGAGAATCTTTATCTAAAACAACAACTAAGATAAATCATATTGAAACATTTTTACTTGCTGAATATATTGGTCATATTTTAGGAGAATATCTTTATGACTTTGCATATTCTCATAAGAACAAAGTAAATCTAGAAAAAGATTTTTTGATGCTTACTCCAACAAAAGAATCATTTGAGTTAGTATTAGAAAAACTCTTAACTAATCAGAACTATAAGACACATGCAAAAAGGTACTTTTAATGAAAGTCGTTATTCAAAGAGTAAGAGAGGCTTCAGTATCTGTCGACAAGGAAATTACAGGTAGTATCAAGCATGGTTTTTTACTTTATGTATGTTTTGAAGAAAGTGATGAGATTGAAACTGTTGAAGAGGCAGTTGAAAAAATAATCAAACTCAGGATTTTTGAAGATCATTCTGGTAAAATGAATCTTAACATTACACAATCTCAAGGGGCGATCCTTAGTATTAGTCAGTTTACATTAAGTTGGGATGGAAAAAAAGGTCATCGACCAAGCTTTGATAAATCTCTTAATCCAACTCAAGCTAAAATATTCTATCGAAAATTCAATGACTACTTAAAAGAAAAGTCTATTCCAGTTGAAATGGGAAGATTTGGTGCGGATATGCAAGTGAGCTCTATAAACGACGGGCCGGTAACCTTTCATCTAAGTTTTTAATCTTCATCATCTCCAAACATCAGATTTCTCTCAAAGTCATCAGGACTAGAAGCACTAGACTTTGCCTCTTCCATGGATATTTTTCCATCTTTATATAAATCGGTAATATGTTGATCAAAAGTTTGAGTTCCCATCCCCCTCTTACCTTTTTTGATATAAGTATAGATTTCACTAATTTTATTGGCATCTGCAATTGCTTCTTTTACACCGGGTGAAGTGATCATTATTTCTTGAGCTGCTACTCTTCCTTTTCCATCTTTAGTTTTCAAAAGTCTTTGTGAAATTGTAGCGTAAAGATTATCTGCTATTCTTGCGCGAACTGCATCTTGCTCCTCAGGGGGAAACATTGAAATAAGACGTCCTACAGTATTTAAAGCATCTGTCGTATGTACAGTACCAAAAACTAAGTGACCAGTTTCTGCCGCCTTAAGAGCAATACCAATCGTTTCAGCATCTCTCATTTCTCCAATTAGAATAATATCGGGATCTTGTCTCAGGGCAGATCTCAATGCAGCAGCAAAGTCATTTGTATCTTCACCTATTTCTCTTTGAGTAACTCTGGCCTTAATCGGCTGATGAATATACTCGACAGGG
>CAYFHZ010000435.1:0-3258 GCA_964342535.1 uncultured Bacteriovoracaceae bacterium
TGATTTCATCTTGTGACTTTAGTGAAGCATTATTTAGCTCTGCATGAATATCATCAATGGCTTCTTTTCGACTTCTAGTGATTTTATGAGCCATCATATTTTCATATAAAGCTCTAGAGCAAAGCTCAGTCAACATAAGACCATTACCACCACCTTTTTTAATGCTTTTTATTTCATCAAAATATGAATCACAAATAATATTAAGAGTTTCATCCCTTTTTTCAATGTCTTTTGCCTTTTTATGTAATCTTAAGGAAATATCAAGATAGTCTCGATATTTTTTATAGTGGTTTTGTGCTTTAGATTCATTTGCATAAGCTTCAGACATTTGAGTGATTTTGTTATCATCTTCAAGGTTTGAAAAAGCATAAATTTCAAAATAGATAATTCGTGTGAAGTCGCTAGGTTCTTTTTCTAAAGGTTTTATTAAATTTTCAAAAATACCAGATAATCTTTCATTTACTGAGTCTTTATCTTTGAGTAAGCCGCGTAAAGAACAGCATCTTTTTAATTCATTTACAATTGCGATATTTGATTTGTTATCTTTATTATCTAAAAAATACTCTATATAAGAGAGATATGAATCAACAGCTAACTCAATTTTGGGATATTCTTGATTTCCTACCCAAAGCACATCACACAATCTTGCGTTAACTTGATGACTTTTTATTGTCCCTATCAAGTCACGTAAAACTTTATATTGTTCTGGTTTTATATCCTCAATTGCTAGTGTTCTTTTGTCTTGATAAACCATGAATGGTTTAAAAGGTTCTTTGACGTTTTTAGCATCTAGTCCAAGAGTTAATACCTCTTCAATAAAGAGAACATTTTCATCAATAGAGTGATTTTCATTTTTATATTTTGAGATTTGGGAAAGTGATTCTTGAATAGTATGATGTTCACTTAAATCATCTATAAAGTTATGCATTGTATATTTTGATTTTATTATTTTAGACACAAGGCTCCAAAAAAAAGTATTAACAGAAGTGCTTTGTTCTTAATAATTAAGCTACTTCCGTACTTGGTAATTCTACGATCATTTTTATTTTTAGATTGAATACTTGCTCAATGTATTTAACAAGATTGTCTGTGCTCCATTTGCGACGTTTGTTTACAAAATCAGATACATAAGAAATAGAGATTTCAGCCTTTTCAGCAAAAGCTTGAAGCCCCATAGACTTAATAGACTCTATTAAAGCGTCTTCTAAAGATAAGCCTTCATTGTTAATTAAATTTGTAATATAAGCTTGAGCGAAGCCAATATCTTCAAATTCTTGAGCTACTAATTCATTAAAGTCTTTATGTCTATTTGCCATAATTCCTCCAATACTCCTTTGCTTTATCAATGTCACGACTTTGGGTTTTTTTGTCACCACCAACTAAAAGAATAATGATCTCATCATCATCTTCAGCAAAGTAAACTCTATAACCTGGGCCGTGAGTTATTTTAATTTCAAAAATCCCATCTTTTAAAGCTTTGATGGATTTTTTTGCTCCTCCAGTTGCAACTCTTTGAACAAACCTAACGACAATTGCTCGGCTTAAATTGTCTAATTTCTTGAGCCAATTCTCAAAGGGGGAGTCTCCGTTTTCCAGTGTGTAATAAATAATTTTCTTGTTAATCATCCTTAATCCTTTTTATAAACTACGTTGTTTGGCGTAGTTTGTCAAGGTTTAACTTTAAGTATCTATAATCAGGGAAGAAATGTGACATTCTCCCCTGATAAAAGTGCATATTTTCTCTAAGCATTTCTCCCAACTTTCAGCCTAGAATGTTCATTTATGAACTCAGCAAGTTGACCAATGTAGAGCATTTCTTTCCACTTACTTTCTGAGACTTTTCCTTTTTTCTTTTCCCATAATTGTCTAAGTCGCTTGTCTTCGTGTTCCCAAGTTATTGATCGAAGTTGTAGATTTTGAATGTCTTCAATAGAAACTTTTTCAACTAAATGTGATATTAAAATATCTACAGTTACCTTTCCACAGTCATCAGTTTTGTTAGCTTTTTCTAAAATTTTTGTGATGCTTTTTTAGTTGATTCTTTGACTCTTATAGAGCTGTAAGTTGCATTTTTGTTTTCAGTTTTGTTACTTTCCTTTTTCATTTTGTTACCTCTTTAAGCTTAATTGTTAGTATTAAAAAAATCGCTTATGAAGCAATAAAATATAGGGATCAGATGGACGATATATAGCCATTCAAATGGCCTAAAATTAACTTCAATTCAATCCGATTATTTCAAAAATCAGTCCGATTCAATCCGATCAATCCGATCGAATCAGTGAAATGACGTGAAATAAAGTGAAAAGACATGAAATCATGGATCGCTTGAGAAGCCGATAAACACTGCTAGTTCGTTGTTTTTGTTAGGGTTTTTATATACGCCCATTCTACCTCGGGTAGTTCAGGCACTTCTTTCTAACCTTATGATATTATTAGTGTTTTTATAGGTGAGTGGGTAAATACTCACCCATACTCACCTTTTTGATATTAACTACCACTTTTATAGCGAAATAGCGACACAACATTAGCTGCGTCATACTCACCTTTCTTCTGCTCTCTAATGTAGTTCATGACTTTCAAAGAAACTTCTTTTTGGTCATCTTCATCACATTTAGAGTAGTGATCAGCGAGCTTTAAATCCTTATGCCCTGTCATAGCAAGAACTGCGTCTAGGCCTCCTCCAACTTTTCTCGCAAGTTTTGCCATTCCATGTCTTAGAATGTGAGTTCCACTATAAGGGACACCACTTTTTCTCTGAGCATTTCTATAGTTCAACTGTACCGTACAGTAATTGATGGGATTACCTTCGACATGAAAAACGAAATCATTTTTATCAATTCTAAAGGCTTTCCTTTGTAAAAGTATTTCCATGATCTCATCTGTAATATAACAGGCTCTTGGTTCTTTATTTTTAGGAAAAGGTTTTAGCTCTAAAAATGTCTTGTTACTCATATCCCAGATGCATGTATGCTTAATCATCATTCTGCGGTTTTTAAGATCAATATTAGACCATTGAAGGCCTGCAATTTCTCCAACACGACCAGCAGTATAAAATTGCATCATAGCGAGTTCTTTATATAGAGGCTTAAGGTATTCAAAAAATAAAAAAGCGTCTTCTAGATTAATTTGCTTTTTCTTTCAATCCTTGAAGTCCTTGATGCTTTTGTGTGGAAATTTTCCAGAGTTGTATTGTAGATTATCATTTATTGTTAGTTTTAACAATAGTGCAATTTCACTAATTTAGACTAACATACTGCA
>CAYFHZ010000436.1:0-3255 GCA_964342535.1 uncultured Bacteriovoracaceae bacterium
AACATCTTTTCCATTATTTCTAAGTCCATCTGCCATTGGAGGGCAATCATCAGTAGAAGTTGCACCTAGGTCTGATTCTGCATAAAGATTAATAGATAAAAACATAGTTAAAGTTATAAATAATATCTTCATAGTAGCTCCTAATTATAAACTTAAGTTAACACCAGCTGGTTTTACGATAGCAAGTAAGTTTTGAAAGGCTTGAGTAACTTGAAGTGCCATTTTATGACCTTGCTTTGACTCGACTTTCTTAATTTCACCATAGTTATCATAAGAAACATTAATTTTTCCAACTTTTTGCATATCAATCTCAACAGGTTTCCCAAGAGCGTTATATTTGAATGCAAGTGTTCTTGTTTTCTTTGTCTTTTTATCTCTATCAATCATTTTTTGAATTTTTCCTTTATTGTTATAGATAAGAAGAACAGCTTTACCATTTGAATTCTGAGCTTGTTTTAAATTTCCCTTATTATCGTATTCAAATTTAGTGATCCCACTATTATTTTTAACTTGTGAGATTTTATTATGTTTACTATCGTATTCGATCTCAACATAGTCACCTTTAGTTGAACTTTTCTTTGTAAGGAGACCTTTTTTGTTATATTCAAAATTAGTTACAATTTTTCCTCTAGCAATTTTCAGTGGTAACCCACAACATTCAGAATAAATTGTTTCCGTTTTAACACCATTGATTTTTGTCATGATTCTATAAGTATACCTAGACCCATCTGGACGAGCTTTAATTTCATACTCATATTTATTGGTTACAAGTTTATTGTTGAAACCTTTTCTTGTTACTTCTGTCCAGTAATGATCTTTAGGGTTCTTAGGATTTGAGCCATACTTATAAGATGTTTCATCACCATTTCTATCCGTTATTTTAGAGATAAAAAGAGTTTTTGGTTCATATTCCATTTTCATAGAATCTTCTTTTTCACCCTTTTTTCTTTTTGGATTATAAACAATCTTTCTAAGGTTGTGATTCGAATCATATTCAAAAGCATAACTATTTCCACCGACATCTGTCGAAGAAATCAGATCATCACCATCATATTTGTATGAAGCAATTTTATCCTTAGCTGACCACATTTCTTTAATTTTTCCATTACTATACCAAGTTAAATAGATTTGCTTTGCAAAGCTATCCTTAATTGAATAAAGTTGTTTGTTTTTATAAGCGAACTCAACTGTATAACCATTTTTATCTTTTGTTTTAGTTAATTTTCCAGCTTCATTAAAATACTCTTGTTTACCATCATTAGACTTTCTTACGTAACCAGTTTTCGTAACCTTGATCTCTTGGATACCTCTTTCATTTGAGTAAAGAGTTGACCCAGCTGCAATACTTGCTTCAACACCAAATTTACGAGCTGTAACATTTCTTAGCTCAGCATTATTAACAAGTCTTTCAAGTAAGTTCTTTTCTGCGTTACCTGTCATCGGTGATTTCGCTCTCATTGCATCAACAATTTTTTGAGCTGCTTTTTTAGGATCTACTGGATTTTTAGGGCAAAATCTCGTTTTTCCACCTGCACCATGTTCATGAACGACCACACATCCATCTGGAGATTTGATCAATTTCGTCTCAAAGATGTTTCCCCACCCAAAACCAAACCAACCAATTTCTGTTGATTTTGAATTGTAGGTTCTTGTCATGGTTAGACTCTCTCCTGTTCCCGGAACAATAATATCCGTAAAAGACATGTAGTAATTACCATTTTTTAGGTTAACTCCTGCATGTGTAGAAAAAGCTACTAATAAAGATAAAACAAATAATACATTACGATTTTTTAAACTCATTTTCTTTCCCTTTGGGTTGAAAATTTAACTCTCTTAAAGTCATATCGGATGAAAAAAATAAAAACTTAAACTTTATTTACACATCAATTTTTATCATTTTAAACATCAAAATAAGGCCACCAACATTAAGGATAGCAGCTCCAATCAGAACAATAATCCCAACAGGGGAAGATAAACTATCGATAAAAGTAGGGTCAGTGTATGAAAAATAGACAAGTAGAGTTCCTGGCATCGCTCCAATAATACTCGCCTGTGCCTTACCCTGAGCGGTAAATGAATCTATTTTTTGCTGCAACCTCACCCTTTCTCTAATAACATCTGCGATAGTATCAAAAACTTCTGAAAGATTACCACCTGATTCTCTTAATACTGAAATTGAGGAGACAAACATATCGTTATCTTCAGTTGGAACACGATCACCAAAATTTTTAAAGGCTTCATCAATTGGAACCCCTATTCTTGTTTGCTGTAAAATGAGGTTAAACTCTTGGCTTAAAGGGGCAGGTAATTCTTCAACAACAAGCCCTACTGCTTGAGGTAAGGATAATCCACCTCTGATTGCATTTGAAAGCAAATTAAGACCATCTACCATTTGCCCTCTAAATTTTTGAATTCTTTTTCCAACTAAATATTTCATAAAAGGTCTTGGGATCTTCCACCCCAGTACTGCGACAATAACACCAAAAATAAACCCCGCTAGAAACTTTGAAAAAATAAAAAAAACACTCATAATGATAAGTGACATTCCAAAGCTTAAAAATAAAAGGACATAAGTAACGTGATCGGACTTAACTTCAATAAAAAGTAACTCACAATGCTTTAGAACAAAATCTCTAGTTCCATAAGTTTGGTCCTCTATCCAAGCAAAAAGTTTAACTGAGTTTTTATATGTGTAAGCAAAGAAAACAACACCAATAACTAATAAAAGACCTTTTTGACCTAATACATCTGAGAAAAAATTAGTTTCTCTTTCTGCTGCAATTAACAGATTGGGTGAGAAAACAAAAAGAAGTGCTAGTAATCTATTCATTTTTAAATAAACCTCTAGGTATTTTAGTTCCTTTTCTTTCGATAACTTCTACAAATTTAGGGATGAATCCGGAGGCCATAAATTTACCAACAATTTTTCCTTTTGCCCCAATTCCCTCTTGTCTAAAAAGAAAGATATCTTGCAAAGTAATATTGTCACCTTGTAGGCCACTGATCTCAGTTATGTTCATAACTTTTCTGGAACCATCTTCTAACCTTGATTGCTGGACTACCATATGCACAGCAGAGGCAATCATTTTTTTAATTGCATTTGGAGAAATTCCCGTTCCGGCATATTGAACAAGGGTCTCAAGCCTAGACATACAATCTCTTGGGGTGTTGGAGTGAACTGTAGTCATCGAGCCATCATGGCCTGTATTCATCGCCTGAAGCATATCTAAAGTTTCACCACCTCGACACTCTCCA
>CAYFHZ010000437.1:0-3248 GCA_964342535.1 uncultured Bacteriovoracaceae bacterium
TGAAAAATATATATAACTCACTTTCATATTTAGTAAAAGAGGGGATAAAGAGTAATTTTGGTTGTACTAAGTGGGAGGGAGCGGCTCACTTATCTAAATGTATTGAACCTCTTCCAAACTTCGAATGTGCTAATTGTACCCAAAGACTACAAATGACTTGTGGGGTAGTAGGATACTTGGCAGCAGATGCTACTTTAATTCCAGTTTTGACTGCAGGAATAGCTGGTTTAGGTTCTGCCATAGTTGTAAAAATCGGAGCAACTATTGGTAGTAAATTCAGTATGACTTCCAAAGGAGTTAGTGCTTTAAAGAATATTGGTAAAAAGTCTAAAACTCTAATGGCCTTGCAAACAATCACAGTAGTTGGAGCTACGGCTGTAATCACAGTTTCCTCTAATGTTCTTAAGACCCTAGGACAGATTCCTATTGTTGGTTCTATTGGTAAAGGTTATTTTGAGCTGGAAGAGAAGCTAACTAGGCTTTCATGGAATATTTCATATCATGGAACTAAAGGTTTTATAAAAGGTGGGGCTGGGGGGGCCGTAAAGTCTTATAATGCTGCTGTAATGTCTGATAAGTATAAAGATATGATGCAAGCAAAGTTTGAGTTAACTAAGGCTTCTGAAAAGAAACAAATAAACAAAATAGCAAATCTACAAAAAGAATATGAGAAAGCTCAAACGGCATATTTTAATAAGTTAGCAGGAGGAAATTCTAAACTTGCGAATGATATTGCCGCTCAAGTTGCTGACAATCCTTCCAAGTTAGAGTTTTTAAGGTTTTATTTAAAAAATAATGATTTAGATAATGTCTTACAGGCCAATAGAGATGAAGTTTTTAGACTCTTACAAAATGATAAAGCTCGTTTTGATTATGTGGGAAAATTAAATAATGAAGATCGGATCAAATTTGCAGAAAGTATTATTGGAAAGAAATTAAAGCCTGCCGAAGCGGAACTAATTACTCAGGCACATAATGTAGGTAAAGGAGAGTTGGGTCTTGATGGCATGTCTCCAGCACAATTACATAATTTTACTTTAGAGCAAATCAGAAAGAAACGAAAAATTCTTGAGCCTCTAATAAAGTCAGGAACTCTATCTAAAGAGCATATACGTGTCTTGATGGAGACTGGTACAACTGGATTTATAAATGATTTTAAGTTATTTGCAGGTACCATAATGATGCTTGATGCAGCTAGTGGTGGTCTTCAAGCTGATGAAGTACTAAAGTTTACCACAGGATTTAATATGGCGATGGATGGAGCAACTAAACAAAAAGGTATTGTTTCAGACGCAACAAGTATCGCAGCTGGAAACTACCTTGTTCAAGATGGAATTGGAGATAGTGGCACTTGGGGGGTATTACAGTACTCGATGGGATTAAATTTGTTAGTTGATGGAGCGACTGGTTCAGATAATTTGGCTAAATTAAGTCGTTTGGCCAAGCAAAAGAATGTTGATCCTAAGGAAGTTGAGAATCATTTAAAAAAATTGGATCTCACTCCTTTAAATGAAAGACAAGCTTTTGTTTTAGGAGATGTTGGGGTTTATAAATCTGGCGGAGGCTACAATGGAGAGTTACGAGCTTTTAATAGCAAAGGAGAACAAATGCTATCTAAGCCAGTACACCATAGTAATTTTATAGATGGTTCAAGAAATATTGTCGTATATCGTACAGGAGGCGGATATGATGGTGAACTAAGAGCTGTAAATCAATTAGGCCAAGAGCTTATTCCTGAAGGTGTTTATCATGGTAACTTGAAGAGTGTGTCAGATGAAATGATTGCTTATACTCAGTTTAATCCAAATAGTAGTTATTATAATCAAAAAGAGCTGCATATAGTTAACAGGCAAGGGGAACAGCTGCTTCCTGAAGGACTTAGAGAAGATGCACTTATCAGTTTATCAGAGAATAATATTGCAGTTTATAAGAGGTATGTTTCAAGTGAAGATTCTAATTCATCTTTTGATCAACTTGAAGCAATTACCCTAAATTCTAAGGGAAAAAATATCATTCCTAAAGGAGTTAATGCAGATAAATTTGTAACTAATAGTAACGAATTCGTCGTTTATAAAACTTATATAGATGGAGATTATGAACTTCGGATTGTAAACTCTACAGGTAAAAACATTTTACCTAAAGGGATTGCTCCTAATCAGTTAATTCATGTGAATGACAATTATATTATGTATCAGGTTCCCGAGTACTCTAGTTCTGGCCATCGATTAGGTACAAACGTAAAAATTATCGATCAGGATGGTAAGAGCATAAACTTAGGTAATATTGATGCATCTGATATTCTTCATACTTCAAATGATTATATCGTTTATAAAAATCAAGTTGGTAACTCAGGGCGTTTTCATACACAAAGTGAAGTTATTGCAGTTGATCTAAAGGGAAATCAGATTTTACCTAAGGGAATTGATCCTGATTATATAATAGGATATAATGGAGGCAGTATCATATATAAAGCTGAAAAAGCTTCTCCTTCTCGTTACTCAAGATATGAGGTGAGGGCGAATACATTATCTGGCAATCAAATACTTCCAGAAGGGATTTCACCTGATGATTTAATGGGATTCTCGGATGGAATGATTTTATACAGAGAGCAAGGGGATACTTCAATAAACTATCGTTATCGAACAAACTATCTTAAAGGTATTAATCTTCAAGGAAAACAGATTATTCCAGCGAATGTTTCATCTCAAAGTTTAAAAGGACTCTCAGATGATATCGTTTTAATAGAAGAACGTGAAAGGCATTCCTCTACAATTAGAGCTATAAATTCTCAAGGAGATGAGGTTTTTAATAGTAAAAAAGTAAAGCAATAAAAGCGAACAAAAAAATAGCTTATCAACTTGCAGCACGAAGCATTGTTTAAGGAATATAGATGTGGTCGAATTTTAAAAATTTTACTACAAGCTTGTTGAGCTTATAAAAAGGAATAATCCTTTCACTTATGTTTTCGAGTCAACTGTAATCAAAACAGCTCTTAATGATTTTGTTTTAGAGAACAAAGATTTATGATATAAAACTTGTATGGCGTACAGTAGATTCATCATCAGTACAAATATCCTTACCATTTTTGCTAGTAAAGAAGGAGAGCTTGTCTCTTCTTGAGAATTATCAGAATTAATTGGCAGGCAATCATCAGCAATCAGAAGATTGATTGCTCCTTTAGCAGAAGCTGGCTTGGTCGAAAGTGTTGCTGGAACAAAGGGCGGAATAAAACGGGCTAAAAAGCCTGA
>CAYFHZ010000438.1:0-3225 GCA_964342535.1 uncultured Bacteriovoracaceae bacterium
TTACATGGCCTGAGTGGGCGCATGCCCCTAATAAGCCTATGGCCAATAAAGTTGCGATAAATTTCATAAAAATTCCTTTTTCTATTAATTAAATTATTTTAACCTAAATTCACAAGAGTTAAAACTTGTAAATAACCAAACAAATGTTTAAAAGGATAACCATGGAAAATGCCTATATTCTTACCTATAGAAAACTTGTTAAACCTGATGATCTTAATCATGCCAAAACCCTTTTTGGAGGGCGACTTTTACAATGGGCCGACGAAGCTGCGGTACTATACGCTATGTGCCAAATAGGTAGTAAATCGGTTGTAACTTTAAAAATGTCTGAGGTCTTATTTAAAAATCCTGCTCATAACGGAGACATCCTTGAGTTTTGGACAAGAAAATCACATATTGGCCGTACATCTTTAGGTGTTGAATGCATGGTTGTCAGAAAAACAATTAATTCTCCTCAAGACCTACCAAAACCACCTACTTTTAACCCTGATGGATCACCAAGTGAACCTAAAAACATCATACTTAGTTGTGAGTTCAGTTTTGTAAATGTTGATGATCAAGGTAAGCCTAAGGCCCATGGAATTAAAACTGAAGTTTAGAAATTTCTTTTAATACATCTTCTGTTTTTGCAAAACAAAGTCTTAATCTTTTTGTTTTTGGCCTTATTTCATAAAAAACACTTAAAGGAATACTTGCAAATCCCTTTGTTTTAATAAGCTCAATCGCAAAGTCAGTATCCTCTAAGTCAGAAATACCTTGGTAGTCTACAACTTGAAAATAGCTTCCCTCTACAGGAAGAAGTTTAAGGCCACTTTGTTTAAGATAAGATTGGAATTGATCTCTTTTTTCTTGATAGAAAGCTCCTAGCTCCTGGACTTGATTTAATTTAGCACTTAGCATATCACTAATTGCAAGTTGTAAATTTTGAGGGGTACAAAAAGTAATATACTGGTGAATTTTTCTAAACTCCCAAGTAAGTTCTTCACAACCAAGACAATAACCTACCTTCCAACCAGTTGCGTGAAAAGTTTTTCCAAAGGAAGAGATACTGAAGGTTCTTTCGTGCATACGTTTATCTAAATACGGTGAAATATGCTTTCTATTGTCAAAGATAATATGCTGGTAAACTTCATCTGAAATAAGATAAATATTTTTGTCTTTAATAAGTTCCCATAATTGATCTAAATCTTTTTGGGTTAATACTTTCCCTGTAGGATTATGGGGGCTATTTAGAATGATACATTTTGTTTTCTCATTAATATTTTGAGCAACAAGATTCCATGGAATCTCGTAATCATCAGTTAAAGAAATTCTTTTAGCAAGTCCACCATTTAATTCTATATTAGGAATATAGCTATCATAACTAGGGTCAAAAACGATAACTTCATCCCCTAAATGTACTAGAGCTGAAATGGCACAAAATAGAGCTTCTGTGGCCCCTGAAGTAATAGTAATTTCACTATTTGCATCGGGAGTGACTTTATAGAGTGAACTCATTAAGTTTTGAATACTATTTCTTAAAGCTTGAGTTCCATGCATTGGAGCATATTGATTTGCCTTATTTTTACTATGAAAATCCAACCTCTCTATCAAATAAGGGTCAGGCTCAAAATTTGGAAAACCTTGTCCAAAGTTATGTGCCCCGTATTCTACGGCCAAAGTAGAAATTTTAGAAAAAATGGTGGTTTCCATAAGTGGAAATTTACTTTTAAGTTTCATATTTACCCATTGTCATTTATAAAGTAGAAATACTCGATATAAGCGAAGGATGTCAAATGAACAATGAGTTAGAGCAATTAGTTTCTGTTTGTAGTTGGATGAATACCAAGGGTTATTCTCCGGCCACAAGTGGTAATTATTCCATACGAAAAGATGAAAACAGTTGTTTTGTATCTATTTCAGGAGTTGATAAAAGCAAGCTTAAAACAACAGATTTTATGACTTATAATCTGGATTATACATACCCAGAATTTGTAGGAAAAAAGCCTTCTGATGAAGCTCCAATACACGCTAGAATTTATGCCATGTATCCTAAGACAAATTGTGTGCTACACTCACATAGTATCGCCAACACCGTACTCTCCCTTGCAGATCAATCTGAAAAAATAGAATTTGTAAACTTTGAACTCTTGAAAGCTTTTTCTGGAGTAAAAACCCATGCAGAACCTAAGTACCTAAGTGTCGTAGAGAATACACAAGATATTATTGGACTCGCTAAAACACTTACTCCCCCCTATGACATTCCAGGTATTCTCGTTAGAGGGCATGGAATTTACGTTTGGGGAGAAAACGTAGAACAAACAAAAAGACATCTCGAAGGAATTGAATTTTTAATGCAATGTAAACTTGAAATGATGAGGTTAAAATGAAAGCTCTACTCTTTGATATTGAAGGAACAACAACAGATATAAAATTTGTTCATGAAGTTCTTTTTCCTTATGCTCGTGAAAACATGCAGTCATTTTTAGAAAATACAACTTCATCTGATGTAACTGAAATATTAGAAACAATTAAAAATAAAAACAACGTAAATTCTAGAGAGGAAGTATTAGAACTTCTTCTTCGTTGGATTCAAGAAGATAAAAAAATCACTGAATTAAAAGACCTTCAAGGATTACTATGGGAAAGCGGTTACATAAATGGTGACTATAAAGCACATCTCTATCCAGAGGTTATAAATTGCTTTAAAAAATGGTCTGACAATAACTTCAAAATCTATATCTATTCTTCTGGGAGTGTGAAAGCGCAAAAGCTTCTTTTTAAATATTCCGTACAAGGAGATTTGACTCCTTTAATTAGTGGGTATTTTGACACAAATATTGGAGCTAAAAGAGAAGTACAAAGTTATCAGAATATTTTAGATGAGTTAAAGCTAGCAGCAAGTGAAGTTACATTTTTTTCAGATATAGAAGAAGAACTTGATGCTGCTGCAGAGATAGGAATAAAAACTCTTCATCTCAACCGAGATGGGTTATATAATGAATCCAGACATAAAATTATAAACAGTTTTAATGAGGTACATTTCCATGCATAAATTAACTATATATGATGAACAAGCAAACGAGTTAGAGCATGCCAATGAAAATAAAGATATAACAAAGATCTTAAATTCAGTTGGGGTCAGATTTGAACAATGGGAAGCAAGTTTTCCTATTACAAAAGATCATAGTTCTGATGAGATCATTAATGCCTATAAAGATGAGATTCATAAATTGATTCAAGAAA
>CAYFHZ010000439.1:0-3210 GCA_964342535.1 uncultured Bacteriovoracaceae bacterium
TGTAAACATTATAACCTATACTTATAATTAATATAGAAAAATAATAATTTATTTTGAATTGAATCTCGACGATAATTTGTTTAACGAACAACTTGAAGATAACAAGTAGAACATAAAACGTTAATTCAAAAAGGAGATTTTATGAAATTAATGACTTTATTAGCAGCATGTTTAATGACTTTTACAACAGCCTTTGGTGAAGCAATTGATCTTAAAGCAAGTTCACTGCAGTGGAAAGGAACGAAAGTAACAGGTGAACACACTGGGAAATTAAGCTTTAAAAGTGGTGAAGTTAAAATGAAGGATGGAAAGCTTACTGGTGGAAATTTTGTTGTTGATGTTAACTCTTTAACAGTTGAAGACCTTAAAGGTGAGTGGGCAACTAAGTTTATTGGACATATGAAGTCTAAAGACTTTTTTGAAGTTGAAAAGCACCCGACAGCATCGATGAAAATTAAAAAAGTTGCAGATGGAAAAATTACAGCTGATTTAACAATTAAAGGAAAAACAAATGAAGTGACTTTCCCATTCAAAAAAGAAGGAAAAATTTATTCTGGAAAACTTGAGTTTGATAGAACAAAGTTTGATATGGTTTATGGTTCAGGAGATTTCTTTAAAAATTTAGGGGATAAAATGATCCATAATGAAGTTAAGCTTGATTACAAATTTGTAGTTAAATAAATTTAAAATAGTTCTTTAAGGTTCAAGGTATGATTAAAAAAAGAGAAGCTGAGAAAAGAGGAGTGTTTAAGACAAATCATTCTCTCACAGAGCTGAGCTTCTCTTTTGGTTCATACTTTGATCCTTTATGGATGGGATTTAGAGATTTAAGAGTTTTAAATGAATATACTCTTTATCCCAAAAGCTTTTTCGATGACTCTCGTTTTAAGAATATTGAAGTCATTACATTTGTCATTGATGGGGTTTTGGAATTTAAAGATAGCCTCAATCATCACTATACTTTATCCTCTGAAGAAGCTCAGGTTCTTTCTCCTGGAAATAATTATGAGTATTCTTTATACAATTCTTCGGACAAAAATGAGGTTCGTTTTATACAGTTTTGGTTAGCTCCTAGAGGCTTCTTAGCAAAAAACAAGGTTGAAAAATTAGTATTACCAAAAAAGACGAATACTATTTCTCCACTAAGTTTGTGTGAGAAAAATAAAAATGAATTAAGCGAATATGCTTTAGTCTCTTATGGAGAAATGCTTAAAAAGCAAAAAATTAATATAGATCCAACGAAATCTTACTGGTTACAAATCTTGGAAGGTGAAGGTACGTGCTCAAATTTGAATTTTGGTACAGGAGATGGTTTTCTTGTTGAAATGGAGAAGAGTATTTCTTTAGAGAGTTCAAAAGGGTGTAAGTGCATTCTTGTGGAATTTCAAAATTCTTAAGAATAATAGGTGAATTATCTAAAAAGATTGAAATATCAATGAAAATATTCATATCATAGTAAGCATGAATAAGTTATTTAGAAAAATAATTCACTTTATGCGCCTCATTGGACGTTTGGTTACCAGTGTTCCTTTTATTACTTTATCTTTATTTGGAAATGGAGTTGTCTTTTTCTTTGCTACTGTTCTTTATTATTTAGAGCGGGATGTAAATCCTAAGATGGGACATTATATTGATGCTTTATGGTGGAGTTTTTCAACGACCTCAACTGTGGGTTACGGTGATATTGTTCCTGTTACTATATTTGGAAAGATAATTGGGATCTTTCTTATGCTGATTGGGGTTGGCATTTTTGCAATTTATACGGCCTTATTTGCGAGGTGTATTCTTGATGATAAGCACTATATGGACTATGACGAATTTTAACTTTTAGAGTGATTCTGTCTATAGAGAATAATAACACTTAAAAAAGCAATGATATTTGTAAGTGAGAATATTAATTTTAAAATAAGCTTATGCATAAGGGAATTTGGAATACGTGTTTTATCAATAAGTATTGAAGATTGAAGGATGTAATCAAGTTCTTTTTTTACATCTTGGTTAAAGGTCTGATTATATATTTCTAAGTTTAATTCTACATTTCCATACCTTGATATATAATTATGGTTATAGGACCCAATAGAAGATATTTGAGAGTCAAAAAGCGCAATCTTACCGTGAACAATTGATTTGTCCCACTCATAGATTTCGATATTTTGCTTTAAATACCATTCATATAGATACTGTGAAGACAGTGTTACCAATCGATGATCCGAAAATTTACCAAAGATGAGCTTAATTTTTACTCCGCGTTTTGATGCTTTCCTTAGCTCTTTAAGAAGTTTTTTTCCAGGTATAAAATATGTAGCTAAAATAATAATTTCATTGTGAGATTGTTTTATTTGTCTAATAAAACTTTTGTAAATTTCTTGTTTGTGTTTTGCCCAGTCGTTATGTAAAACTTTTATTTGATTTTCTTTTGATACAAGAGGCGAATGAGAGATACGGTTTAATTTGAAATGTTTTTTATATAGAGGATAAATTTTATTGTATACTTTATAGCTTTCTACTCCCTCAATTAATACTGCGTAGTCTAACCAAGGTATACCTTTAAGTGGGTGATTAAACTCTTGAGAATAGTTTATTCCACCAACAAGGACTTTATCTGTGTCTATAAGCATTACCTTTTCATGAAGTCTTCTGCCAAAATTTTGGACTTTAAATAAGGGTTTAAAATATGAAAACTGAGCTCCTTGTGTTCTTAATTTTTTAATGATGCTTTCAGGGAAACCAAGTGAGCCAAAACCATCAAATATCAAATAAACTTTGACTCCCTTTTTAGAAGCATTAATGAGTGAATCGATTACAGGTTTGGTGATGTCATCATAAGTAAAAATGTATGTATGTAAAAAAATATAAAACTTTGCTTCTTCGATAAGCTTTATGCTTAAATCAATAAAATTAGGACCATTTTTTACGAGCTTAGGTTCTATACTCATATCTGTATCTTTATTGATATAGGGAGGTGATCTGAGAGTTTTTTCCATATTTTAGATTGTAGTACTTCTGAACTTGTTGGATTTAAGTTTTGTGTGTACACACGATCAAGTTTAAAAAAAGGAAGAGGTGCAGGAAATGTCTTAGCATAATGGCCATGAATATTATGATGACATTCTATAAAAGACAACTCTCTTGTTAAAAATGATGATGCTTGTTGATTCCAATCATTAAAATCACCAGCGATCACGGTAGGAATCGTAATGGAGGGCTGAA
>CAYFHZ010000440.1:0-3203 GCA_964342535.1 uncultured Bacteriovoracaceae bacterium
TGTTTAGGTTATAATTACCTAGAGGGTAAATTCTATGAACAAACTAAATAGCTCAGGTAAAAAAGTAGTTATTGGATTAACTGGCAAAGCAGCATCTTGTGTCGCAGCTATTTTACTAAAAAAACAAGGTCTTGACGTTATAGGTGTTAGTATCGTTACTAATTCCAATGATAATTTTGCAGATAATAGTAATATCCCATCTTGTCATATTTTAGACTTGGAAAAAGTAAAAAAGTTTTGTCAGGAATATAATATTCCATTTTATGCAACTGATGCAAAGTCTCGATTTGATGAAGACGTTTTTGATCCTTTAGTTGGTAGAAAGTTAATGGGGTTGGCCAATAATTCTTGCTTTAATTGTTCAAAACTCAAAGTTGAAGTTTTGATCGAGAAAATGAAGCTTCTAAAAGCAGACTTTATAGCCACTGGCCATTTCTGTAAGGTTTATAAAAACCTTAACTCTCAAGACTTTTTTATACATTCTAACTCAGATGCTAGTGTTGACCAGTCTTATTTACTTGCAGGTCTGCCAAATGAGTATTTAAAACATCTTATTCTTCCTTTAGGAGAGTTAAAATCATCAGAGGTAGAAAAAATCGCGAAAAAATTCAATTTAGAAAGTTCTGTGATTTCACCTAAAAGATCTTTTTGTTTTGAAGATAAAGGATCTTATTACAAACAAGGTGTTCAAAGAATTCCTCCTTCACTATTAAAAACGGGACAGGTCTTTAAAGATGATGATGATACCTACATGGGTGATCATGAAGGTATGTTTTCCCACTATATTGGTGAAAAAGAACTTCAATTTCAAGAAGGTGTTTTTATAGACAAAAAATTAGAAATTGTGAGTTATGACGATTACACAGGAATTATACGAATTGGGGATGAATCTGCACTTACTCATAAATCTTTCCAATTGGTAAATCTTAACTTAAGTCGATCTATCGATCGCGCCAAGCCTTTATTATGCTTTATAAAAAATCCAAAAGTAGAAAAACTTGTAAAGTGTCATCTCTATTTTAAAAATAATAATACAGCTCTTATAGCTTTGAATAATGCAACTTATCCCATTTTACCCAGTGACCAATTTGTCATTTTTGATAAGGATACTAGAAATGCTAAGGCGATTGGAATGGGAGAAATTTCTCATATCGGTGATTTTCAATTAATAGATAGAGTGAAGGACTTTAGGCTTGGAAATGAAGAAAACGAGTCGATTGAAGTTGAGGAATATAAACGATTTCTCAAATTTTAAGCCTATTTAGTATGTTAAGTTATTAAAATTATGTATTAAAAATCTACCTGGATTATTTCTTTATGATTTAGTTATGTCCTTTATTTTACTATCCACTTGCTATATTTTGATCTTAAGCTTATATATAACGCCATGAACGATACATTAGGGTATTTGAAGTCAATCGATATTGATGTGACTTCTGAACAGATATTAGAAAACTCAAAAAAGAAAGTCATAGTTGGAATGAGTGGTGGTGTTGATTCTTCTGTGTGTGCACAGATCTCAAAGCTACTCGGTTACGAAACGATTGGAATTTTTATGCGTAACTGGGAAGAAATTGATGAAAATGGACATTGTTCAGCTGAAGATGATTATGCTGATGTTGTGGCCGTTTGTGAACATATTGGAATACCTTATTATGCTATTAACTTCGCAGAAGAGTATAGAAAGAATGTTTTTCAAGAATTTTTAGATGAGTACAATATTGGTCATACTCCTAACCCAGATATTCTATGTAACAGAGAAATTAAGTTCAAAGTCTTCTTTGAAAAAGCAAGAGAGTTTGGAGCTGATTTTTTAGCAACGGGACATTACTGTCAAATTAAATCATTCTCACACAAGCCAATGTTGGTTAAAGGTATTGATAATGGTAAGGATCAGAGTTATTTTCTATATGCTATAAATGGTGATGTTTTAAAAAATGTTCTTTTTCCAATTGGACATTTACCAAAATCAAAAGTCAGACAGATTGCTACAGATTTTGACCTACCAACTAAAAATAAAAAAGATTCTACAGGTATTTGCTTTATTGGAGAAAGAGATTTTAAACAGTTTTTAAAACAATATATCGATTCTCAGAAAGGTCATTTTGTTCATTTAGAAACAGGTAAAGTCTTAGGGCCTCATGAGGGGTCTTGCTACTATACAATTGGTCAAAGAAAGGGACTTGGTTTGGGGGGGCCTGGTGGCCCATGGTTTGTCGCATCTAAGGACATTTCTAATAATAATGTATATGTCGTTGAAGGGGAAAGGCACCCTGCTTTGTATGCAGATGAATGTTGGATCGATCAATTAACTTGGATTAACCCTGAATTACAGAATGCTGAGCTAATAACCCATGCAAAAGTTCGTTATCGACAAGAAGATCAAGAGTGTCAATTTCTGCAAAATACTAACGAAATTAAAGTAAGTTTTACTTTTCCACAAAGGGCCATGGCCGTTGGGCAATCAGTTGTATTTTATAAGGATGATCTTTGTCTAGGTGGGGGAGTTATTTCTACAGTTGGCGAAAGCTATTTCACTAAAAATAAAACCCTACCATAATGATGGATCTTTAAGGTTCTTTTCTTTTTTGACTTCTTTTGGTGAATAACCATAACATTCTTGACCATGATTTGCTTCTTTAACAACTAAAGATGGAAGTCTTGATGTCTTAATTTTATATAGCTTACAACCATTAGGAGCTTTTGGATCATAGCTAATAAAGAAATGTTTGCAAGATCTACATTTGTTCATATTGCTATTATGCGCTTATAGTTTAATCATTTCAAGTCTAGGTAAATCTATGCAGCATCATTTTGATTATTATTTAATCTTGATTGATAAATTTCCTTAAGTCTTTTCTCTAGAAAAGGATAAGCTTGAATGACATCAAAAAAGTCATCTTTAGATAATGTATATAGATCACAATAGGCCTTACTTTGTACATTGGCAGTTCTTTCTCGATCTTCTAATAACGCCATTTCTCCAAAAAATTGACCAGGTTTTAAAGTTTTAAGAATTTTTCCATCTAATGAAACAAGTACTTCACCATGACCAATAATATACATTGTATTACCTTGATCTCCTTTTTTTATGACATATTCATTTGGTGAATAACATTGCTGTTCTAGCTTTTGTGCTATTAATTTAAGACATTCCAAAGAAGATCCTTTAAAAATATGTACATTTTTTATAAGTTTTATTT
>CAYFHZ010000441.1:0-3201 GCA_964342535.1 uncultured Bacteriovoracaceae bacterium
ATATACGTCCAAGTTAAAACACTCATTATTACACATCCAGGTTAAATTTTTTATCTAGTTTTTTCATTTGAAAAATGTAGACGATAATTAAAGCAACAAAAACATAGATTGTTCCTTGTTGCGCGAACCAAAAACCAAGTTTAAAACCTAAAAATTGAAATTGATCTAACCAATCAACAAATAGTATCGAACAACCAAATGAAACAAATGCCCAAACTCCCATTAGAATAAATATGAGCTTGAGATTAGCGCGCCAATAGGCATCTTTTTGACTTTGATCCATAACTTCCTCCCAAAATCCATCTCTCGTTAAATATGAAATAATGGTATCTCTAAAAGAGACTTATTCACTATTGAATTTTTCTAAGACTTCAGGCCTTTAAAGATACTAAAGTTCCCTAAAAGACCTTGTAGCGCCATATTTGACGCTCTCCCCTCCTAATTGAGGTAAATAAGTATTATCTAAAAATCTATTCAGTTTTAAACAATTGTTAACATGTGTACTCTGACTGGTCATTTGCAGCTTAAATTCTGAGTAATGCAAAAAATTATATGCCTCAAAAAATAGCAAGAATTTCTTAATACTTTATTAACCTTTATCCGATACACTAACTTCATGTAAATCAAAGACGACCTTAGGAGGAGTTTCATGATACCTGACAAATCTGATCCTGTTTGGCAGAAGTTTATTTCTAGTGCCCATGATTTTCAATTTAATAGCTTAGCAACGAGGATGATGTATACCCGAGTAAAGCAACTCTTGAGATCTGATGGATCGAAAGAAGAAGCTATTTCCATTGCCCATACTTTTTTTCAAAGTAATGAGCAAATTGCACAAGCTGATTTTGAAATAGTTAAAAATGCCTAAGTAAACGTAAAGATCAAAGGAAAAAAAATGGGAACAAAATCAATTTTAAATATTGAAGAAGTTAAAAGCCTTATTGAACAAAATAAGAACTTAGTTATTGCAGGAGATGAAAATCTACTCAAAAAACTACCGAAAGGAAACTGGATAGGTGGAACAATTCCCTATTTCATCGGTGATGAAGGTGGACTGTGTACTAAAGATTATCTTCATGTTACGGAGTTTCCAGCAGCATGTCATATGAAATCAATTAAACAATACAAAGAATCTGAACTCGCAAATATTATGAAAGATTACCCTGAAAATGGTTTTTCATATATTATTATTCCTGCAACAAGTACTTCACATACAAAATTTGCGAATGAAGTAACAACTTATGATGGTCTTTTTAATTCACCACTTGTTGGCTGGATATCTGGAGTTCACTTAGATGATTTGGGCAGTATCACCCCAAAAGTTTTTAATGGTCATACTCTGAATTTTTCAGAGGGGGATGCAATTGTTTTTCATGTAGAGCTTGAAAACTCTTACTACCCTAAGACAGAAATTATTAACCTATTTGCCCAGGGAAGTGGTGATAAAATTGAGTTTTTATCAAGTGGCTTTGAAGTAACTGATGCGCTCGTTAATGGAGAGAAAGTAAATTTTTCTAAATACTTAACTTCAAAAAATATTGGTGCAGAACTTCCACTTGTAGCAAATTATAGTGGTGCAAACGTAAATGTAAGTTTTCAAACTATCGATACCGACAATGCACTCGTTCAACTCTATGCACCTGTATTCGAAGGAATGGAATATAGAATTGCAACTCCAATTCAAGACTATAAAAATGAATTTGAAAAAGTTTTACAGGAAAATAGCATTACTCCTATTTTTTCTTGTAACTGTATTTTAAATTATTTATATGCTGAACTTGAAGGGAAAAAGCCTGGAGGAATCACAGGACCAATTACATTTGGTGAGATTGCTTACATGCTTCTTAATCAAACAATGGTTTATGTGTCACTTGAGAAAAAATAAGAAATAGTTAAAAAGAAATTAGGAGGAGCAGTTCAACTGCTCCTTTTTTTATTTAATTGCCTTTCGAAAAGTTTCTAAGAACAATTCATAATTTTCAAATTGTGGCATATGTCCAAGTCCTGGTAAAAGATATAACTTAGAATTCTTCAAGTTCTTGTGGGCCAATGTGGCCAGTTTTTTATACTCTCCTAACTTATAATTCTTATATTCTTTTTTTTTCCAGAATCGTCCAGGACCAGTTTTATCACGATCACCAATTATTAATATCACTTCTTGCTGAATTTCAGGAAATAATCTCGTGATGTCCTCAGAGAATATAGGTCCATAAGTAAGAGCGTTATTCCAAGCTACAAGCTTCCAGTCTAAACTTTTCATTTGAGCATTATAGGGTTCAAGTAGATAATCGTATTTTTGATCCCATTTACCGTCATAATAATTCTTTTGCTGATAAGCTTTAAATTTCTCTGGAGTTTTATTTAATTCATTTTGATAGAAAAAACTTGGATCTTTAATCTCAACGTACTTTAAGTATGGTTCAAGTCCAATAGGATTGATAAGAATAACTCTCTTAACTTCTAAGTTATAATGATAGGCCATATGAGTTGCTAACATTCCCCCCATAGAGTGTCCGATAAGCTCATAATCCTTCACACCCAAAGACCTTAAGAGTTCATTAGTTTGACGGGCCATATTGTAAAAGCTAAATTGATAAAAATCTGGCTTTGAGCTTTTTCCAAAACCAATTTGATCAGGGATTATAACTCTGTAATTCTGCTTCACTAACTCATCTGCAATCTTCTTCCAGTAAAATCCAGCAAAGTTTTTACCATGAAGAAGCACAATTGTTTTCTTCTTTGATGAATTTAAATCCATATAGGCCATTTTAAGATTCTTTCCCTGTGAATTAAATTCAAAATAGTGAACAGAATCAGGATATTTATATCCATCAAGTTGCGCGTTATATACTTGATGATTTTGGTGGGCACATGAATAAAAAATGATCATGGTATAAAGAAAAAATATTTTAAACATACTCAATACTCCTTAATTTTAAATATATTTCATATTAAATTTGAGGCAAGAATTAGACAACTCATTAAAACAATCAATTACTATTTTTTTATTCTCATTTTGCGTTAAAATAAATTTCAACAGTTCGATAAAGACAGTGCGACTAGCGAGGTAGGAATTATTTTCTGTTCTTAAATTTCATTTTATTTTAGAGCTAGAATTGACGATAATAATTAAGACTTAACTAAAATATTTAGGAACCAACAAGGAAGAGGCAAAAATCATGAGTTTACCAAAAAAAGAAG
>CAYFHZ010000442.1:0-3188 GCA_964342535.1 uncultured Bacteriovoracaceae bacterium
AAGGGAAAGAGGTTTATTTGTAATTCATAAACTTGTTTATTCTCTGTCATAAGGACCTCACTGAGTTCATCCATAAAGTTCTGAATCATATCTTTGGCAATGGAAAGTTTGTCCGGATCAATACTCATTGTCATGGTGGTATGGTTTCTTGACTCAATGGGATCATTTTCAAGAGACTTAAGTGAGAGTTCTGTTATTTGTCTAATTCTCTTCCTAAATGCTTTAGTTGTAAGAGAAAGATCACCTGTTGTTAGCTGCTCTTTTGTTCGGTAAAGTTTTTGATCTCTTTGTTCTAATAACTCTAGTCGCAGTAATTTATCCAATGCATTTTGAGCCTGTATAAGACCAATATCTAGGGCAGAAGCTACCTTGCTCGGGTCATAAGTATTAAAGCCAGGGACTTTTATTAATTGCAAAATAGCGTAATGATACCAATCAGCAATAACACTAAAAATCTGTGGTGTGAGATCTAATGATTGCGCTGTAAGGCTTTTGGCGATTTTTTCTATTTGTGGGTCTTTTCTTTGTCTTCCATTTTCTGAATAACTTGATTGAATGGACTTCCAAAAAGCTTTTATCTCTTGAGGTGTGAGTTCTATTTTGTTTATGATTTTATCTGCAAGCTCAAAAGTAAGAAACTTTTTACCTGCAAGTATTTGAGATAATGCTCCAGGTGAAATATCTAAATATTTTGCATAAGAACGAAGAGAGTAACTTGTATTTCTATTTTGCTTTTTAGCAAACTCTTCTTGAATAATATATTGATATTCATACTTAGTGTTTTCCATGAACTGCTTATAGCGTCAATTAGGAATTGACTCAAGTCAACTGAGAACAAAGTGTTTTTAGTTATCTTTTGTGAATGAGAACATATAAAAAATACTTACTGAGTATGAAATATTTATACTCTATAAAGGTCAAGAGCTACCTTTATAGAGTTAATTAAGTTTAAGAACTTTTATTTAAACAAAGCCCTTCCATATAGATCTTATTAGTCCAATGAAAAAAGCCATGAGATGTAGAATATCTCGTCATAATATTAGTGACCTCTCCTTGAGGGCATTGTTTTTCTAGTTGAGATTTTGCGCTTTCAACGTAATTTGTGTCAAAGGTAAACCAAAAGATTACTTTTTGTTCAGATAGTGTATGAATCTTTTTGGCCATCTTAGGGTTTATATTTAGATTGTGATCAGACATAGTTACTTGATGTACTGAGTGTGAACACGAAGCTAGTAAAAAAAGTATTGAGAATAGTTTTAACATATTATGACCTTCTTTTTCTAGATCGTTTTGCTTTGCCATTTTTTTCACCAACACAATAACCTGTAGCAGTCACTACTGACTTATGAAAGATAATTGGAAAGTAAGTAATGTTCTCGTCTTTAGTTAAAATACCTCTGACAGCCCCATTTTGGCATTGTGATTTTAATTTAGTTGTAAGCTCATCTAAATAATCATTGTCAAAATTCATAAGAAAGATGATATTTTTTTCAACCTTGGCAGTAACAACATTTCTTCTATCACGAGGAATACTTGTTTGTGAGACACTTTGAACTTGAGCACATGATGCAAGAATCATTAAAAGACATACAGAAGATAATTTTTTCATTTTTATTTCCTTATTCAATACAGTAACCAGTTATTTTTACAATTTCTCCTGAAACCACAGGGTATTTATTTGTTTCTCGAACAGAAAGCAATCCAGTAACATGAGCACTTGGGCACTCTTTAAGAATGAGCTCGGGAATAACATCTGCATATTTTTCATTGAAAACGTGATTACCCGTTCGAGGACCCATTTGAAACATTGCGATTATTTTTTGAATTCTCTCTGCTCTTTGATTATCCTGGGTAACAGCGCTGATAATTTTGGCAGCTTCTTTTAGGTTTACCCCAGTTTCACTTAAGATAACTTTAAAGGGGCGAGCTTTTTTTCCAGGGGGAGTTTTGTCAATGTCACTTACTTGAACATGATGCTTGATGGCACATGAAGATACTAAGAGCAAAAGAATAATTGCTTTCATTTAAAATTCCTTTTTTAAATATTTATATAATTTTAGCTACTTAAAGATTTAAGTAAAGAAAAAATATATGTGGGGCCATTTAGTTAAGTAGCAAAATGCACTTTTGACACTTTTGCACTATGGCAAAACTTACTTAATTAAACTTAAGTCTATGAAATTTAATTGTAAAAAACTTGGCACAGATCCTGCTTATACTAAGTCAAGCAGGGTAGGAAGCCCAGCTCATAACAAGAAGTTATGAAAATGATGGAAGTAAGAGATAGGATGTTTTTTACTTGTTCAAGGAAGAATCATAATGGCCATCACGGAGTTACATTTAACAAAAGGAGTTTAGGATGAACAATGCAACGAAGGAGCAATTTATGGCCATGTTTGATGAGATGTTGAACGAAACAAAAGATCATCTTGCGTTTCAAAAAATGACAGAGTTAAAGACGATTGAGAAAGGTGATGAAGTAGACCTCGTAAATGATCAAAAAGAGATGAGTTTGCAGCAAAGGCTTGGACAGAGGAATATCCTCTTTCTAAAAAAAGTAGAGAGTGCAAAACAAAAAATACTAGATGGTACCTATGGGTACTGTGAAGAATGTGACGGTGAAATTTCACAAAAAAGACTATTAGCAAGACCAACTGCTTGTTTATGTATTGACTGCCAAGAAGATAAGGAGAAAGGAGAGTTTCAAAATTTTAATAAGAGAAGAGATTTGGAGGACAAGAAGATTTCAAATGATAGCGTAGAAATTGGTGAGCTTATATCAACACAGAAAAAATTTAGTGCTGTCAAAGATATTTCATTTGAAAGCGTGATTGACTAGAAGAGAGAATTTTAAATTGCTCGAATTAAACTTCGAGCAATTTTTTAAAAAGCATGATTGAGGACCGCACCACAAAATGCTTGAGTTGAATATGGATATGCCCCAAGTTCAACCTTCCTCATATCATTAAAGTCTCTTCCAATAATTGCTTCATCCCAAAAGTTTGTTTTCTCAACATGTGTTAAACTTGCTAGACAAGTTGTTTCTAACTCAGAAAGGCTATCTCCCTCAGCGTAAAATGCGGTATCATTTGATACTCCATATACGATATTCTTAGATGTAAGTGGTGTATTCATTTTGTAACTCAACCCCATGGCCAATCCACTTAAAAGATTACATATATCTTTAT
>CAYFHZ010000443.1:0-3182 GCA_964342535.1 uncultured Bacteriovoracaceae bacterium
GCGGAGTTGAGACCAGAATGAATGTAACGGAAGTTATGAAGCATAAAGTTTTAATCATTGAAGATGATCAGGCAATTCAACTCGGTCTAAAAAAAGCTTTACAGTCAGAAGGGTTTATTGTTGAGCAGGCTTTTGATGGTGAGGACGGTGTTTTTCTTGCTCAAACCACGAATCCTGATCTTATTTTATTAGATATAATGATGCCATTTATGAATGGTTTTGAAGTCATTGCAGATCTAAGAAAAGATGGTGTTGAGATACCTATTATTGTACTTTCTGCCCGTACAGAAGTACAAGATAAAGTTCGAGGTCTAAAATTAGGTGCAGATGACTATATGGAAAAACCCTTTTCTCTTGATGAGCTTATTGCTCGGATAAATAGAAAACTATCTAATTTCACTGAAGAATGTATTGAGTTTGGAAATTGTCAGTATGATTACTCGACTTCAGTTCTCATATGTGAAAATAATAGGGTTGATTTATCCGGAAAAGAAATCAAATTACTTGAGTTTTTATTAAAAAGAAAAAATAGAATAGTTTCACGTGAACAAATTATTTCTGGTGTTTGGGGTTTTGACTATGAGGGGACAGATCGTACTGTTGATAATTTTATTTTGGGTTTAAGAAAGAAAATTGGAAAACAGTATTTGGTCACAGTAAGAGGTCTTGGATATCGACTTGTGACACAAGCATGATATTACTTAGATATTATCAAGATAAGTTTGATCGATAATGAAGATAACAATCACTATCGAGGAGAGTAACAAATGAAAAAGTTTATTATTTTATTAATTTTAAGTTTAAGACTTTATGCTAATGATCTAGAGCATGGTTATAAGTATCAACATGCTATTGAAGAATACAAGATTGAACAAAATAGAACGAAGGCAAAAATTGAATTAGAAGATGTCTTATCAAGTATGTCAAGTGATCATCCTTTGTTTAATGATGTCTATGCTAGCTATTTAGAGGTAAGTGATGTTAAGACATCAGACGAATTAAAAAATGCTATTAGTTTTGCAACAGGTAGAAAAGAAGAAGCATACTGTAAAGATATTGGCCTTGTTTTTTTAAAAGCGTTTCATAATGATAATTCTATATCACGAGTCTTTTTAACTGATAATAATCGACATCTCGAACAAGATTCCTACTCAATTATAGAAAGTGGAAATTGGATGTATCAATTAGGTAATGCCTACCGAAAACCTATGAAAAGTGAACTGTGGATAAATTCCGCTAATTCTTCACATTTTGATATGGAAGAGCTTAGAAAGACAAAAAAAGGGCGAGATCAAGGGAAGTGGACTGCGAGCTGGAAAGCTGGATCTTTTATGAATAGTTTTCATAGTTCTGGTTCAGTTAAAGAACCTATACCTATGTATATGGCAAATGATTATCATGCATGGGGAACCCCTGATCTAGGATATCAAATTGTTTTTAAGGTTGGTGATACTCAAGAGTTTACTACTAAAGAATCAACATTTAACCATGGAAGAATTATCCTGAAATCTACTCGAACAGTTATAAGTCAACATAATATTTTTAAAACGAGAGATTTTGATCATAAGTTAAAAGTTTATAAAAATTGCTATTTGGTAGAAACAAAGATTAAATTTGCTGGTATTTCTAATAAATAGCTTGAATGGGCAATAATGATAAACTTATTGCCCATAAAAACTTCAATCCAACGGCAATAATGCTCGTCTAAGATTTTTTGATGGACTTGATACTAAAAAAATCACTTCAATAAATATAAAAAAATATCAATCATTAGATAAACTAGTTGGTGTTTATACTAAAAATTCAAAGAAAGAGATTTTGAAATACTTTAATAGGGGCGTTGATTATATAACCACAGATAATTATACTCTTTGCATTGAACTGATTAATTTATGGTGGAAAATTCATGTCCCATCTGGATATGGTCAGAACCTTGTATTTCTTTATATACTATTGAGGATTTTAACTTTAAACCACGAAACCATAGATAATCGAGAATTTTTCCCATAAAGCGTAGCCGGTGGTCTCCGTCTTTATAACTTACTTCATTCATACCAATATTTTTTAAAATGGCCCTCATTTTTCTTTGCTTTCTTCTAGTCCAAGTATTGAAATCCCCTGCAAATATGACTGGTCCTGTATGTTCTTGAATGACTTTTACAACATTTCGTATTTGGTCTGTTAGTTCAATTGATGTAACAAAGTTTACTGCATGTATATTAGCAATAAGTAATTGTTCATTATTTTCTAAACGGTACTTTGTTAATAATACAACTTTTGGTGTTTTAATAATAGGTTCTCTGTACCTTGAACGTTGAAAGAAGTATTCTTCTGCTGTGTATTTTGATATGGTGGCAACACCTGTTCTTCCATCTCCATTATTAAAAAACGATGTGGCAGTACTTATTCCATACAACAAAGTTATAAAATGGGTATTACTCCATCTATTGGAACTATTACTGTACATAAAATTGAATCATTTCGTGATTTTATATCTATGTTTAATTCTGAAATTGAAAATTATGAAATAATAGTACTACCAATGGGCGAAGATGTGATTTCAGATTAACCATGTTTCATTTCAATATGGTTTTTTACAAGTTGAAAGCCTATATTATTTTTTGCAAATAAAATGGCTATTTTTTCTCTGGTAAGGGCCCTAAGTTCCCAAGCATCAGATGGTGTTTCGGCCCAGCCAGCAATCCAGCATTCTACAGAGGATTGATGTAATCCTGTTACCCAAAAACTTGGTTTTTCATTTTTAAGAAGGTATTCATTTTCAATCGCCTTGTTTGCTAATGTTTTAACGAGCTCCATATCGCTTGTTGGATCTACATGAAATGAGATATTCACCCATTCAGTTTCTTCACCAGTAGTAAGATTTTCAAACTCTTTTTGTAGAAATTTATTATTAGGAATATGATACCGCCTCCAGTTCCAAACCTTAATAATGGTATAAAAAAGAGTTATTTTTTCAACCGTTCCATACATTCCATCAATAACGACAGTATCATTAATCCTAATGGGCTGAGATAAGGTAATGACAATTCCAGCGATCGCATTTTCTATAAATGGTCTTGCTGCAATACCTACTAAAACAGTTATAGCACCGGCAACAATCGAAACATACGCCGCCGAAAGAGTACTAAGAAAAGGTATGGCGGTAAATAGCCCAGCAAAAA
>CAYFHZ010000444.1:0-3182 GCA_964342535.1 uncultured Bacteriovoracaceae bacterium
ATATACTCTATGGTATTTTTAATATTTTCTAAGAGATCACTCCATTTCAAGTTCATAAATAGATCCTTATCGTAAAAGTATTCATTATTTTTATTTTGGATCTCAACACCAGGTTTTCCCAGTGCAATTGTATGAGCACCACCATTATTTATGACCAATCTTAATGGATCAAATAAACTCTCGTCCTTATTTGTTAATGTCATAGTAGCAGGGATTAGTGATCTTGGACCCAAGGCCCCAGATCCAGGTAAAAGTACAATAAAAGGAGCATTTTTATATTTAGCATGGGATATTATCCCACGTGATTGGTATGCACCTATTTTGATTACTTCTTCAGCATGAAGAGAACTTAAGATAATAAAGCTTATAAGAAAAATACGCATAAAAATGTCATAGCATATTTTCATATGTATCAAAGCAAAGTATGCATAAATTATAGTAACTTAGCTTATGAGGGTATATGAAACACTCTGGATCTTGTTTATGTAAATCTGTTAAATTTTCTTTTTTTAGTGAATACAAACATTTTGATGCTTGTCATTGTTCAATATGTAGAAAATGGGGTGGTGGTCCTGTTTTTACAGTTAACGCTCAGGGAGATTCTGTGTTTGAGGGAGAGGAATTCATTACTCTTTTTGAGTCAAGTACCTGGGCAGAGCGAGGATTTTGTTCCAAATGTGGTACACATCTATTTTACAGACTGAAAGATAAAAGTTTTTGTAATTTTAATCTAGGTATAATTGATGGGCATGAAGAATATGAATTTACGGTACAAATATACACAGATGCTAAACCTCATAATTATGATTTTGCAAATAAAACAAAAATGATGACAGAGCAGGATGTTATAGATGCATTTTCTAAAACTTAATTTTCGTGTTCTATTTATCATTAGCTTAAATATATACACCGCTTTTGCAGGCTATGTAGGCTCTAATGGTAATACATTTGAAGAGTTTAATTCTATTTACGAATTTGTTAATTTAAATATTGGTAATTGTCCCCAGAATATAAAATTAGTTATAGAAATAAAAGAAGATAACTTTTCTCGGTTTAACGGTGAAAAAAATCAAATTATCATGGCAAAAGACCCACAAGATAAAGATTTTAAAATGATCTTGGCACATGAGACTTCACACATATGTCTTTTTAATAAAACAAATGGTGCAAGTAATATGGAGAAGTTTCGCTTTATAGATGAAGGTTTGGCGGATATTATTGGGGGAAGATATATTGGTGGTGAGAAAAGCTATAAGAAAAAAGTTATACAAACTGCTTATCAAAGATATTCCAAAAAAAGGATCTCATTCAAGGAAATACAACAATGGCATCAATTTTTTGGTATTTCTCCCCATGTGAATTATGATGCTTATAGGGTTGGGGCAAGTTTTGTTTATTTCTTAACTGAGAATTATGGAAAACAAAAATTTAATGATTTTCTTACGGAGCTAGGAAAAACACATTCACTTAATAACGCTATTCAAAAAGTTTATAAAATTGACACAGGTATTGAGGACCTATGGCGTAACTACATAAACCATGCATATGTTAATAGCACATTATAAATTATTTTTCCTGCGTGATGCAATGCAAATCAAGCTCTATGATATTACCATGACAATAAAGGACTATACAGAATTATGAAAAAAAACCTTGTCATAATTTTGTTTTTTTTAGGAATAACTTTTATTTTGTATTCTTTTAATATCCGTAGTTCATATGAAAGTGAAATGTATCAATTATATATTGATCAACAAAAAGATAGCTTGGTTAAAGGATGGACTAAAGATTGGCAAGAGTATCTTCTTTTAAACTATGATGTAAAGATGGATAATGATGCTATTATTATTTCTGTAGATAGAAATGGTAAGTTAATTGATCATTTTTTTCCTTCAAAATCTAATACAGACTGGAGTAAATTTAAAAGTCTCAATGTTGTAAATAAATTAGAGTTTCTAAAAAAACAATTACCTTATTCTAAAACACTTGATAGGGCCATGGCCATTAAATATCTTCATAAACTTAAACCTGATTATATATTTGAAAATTTAAGTTTATATGAAAAATCACTTCTAAGTGATGATATTAAATATCGTTTAAAATTAATTTTTGATTTCTTAGCCACAAATCCGAGTTTTATAAATTTGGATCAACAATTAGTATTTAATGGAGTCTTAGCATATAAGAACACTAAAAATGAAATGATATTGCTTGTTCCCAGTAAGAGTTATCTTTTTAAAAATCATTTCTCTAGATTTATTAAAGAAAAGAATATCACAAATATTTCACTTAAGACACCCTTTGAGGTTTCTATAGATGAAGGATTTAATCCATTTAAACTAAATACTCAAAGAGAAAAAATATATTTATCAACTGGTGTTTTAGTTATTGTTTTATCACTTATACTGCTGGTCTTTGAGACAAGTCAAAATAAAAAACATGCACTCAAAAAAATAACATTTTTGAATCAAATTGTTCATGAGGTTAAAACTCCGGTTACCTCCATAAAACTCAATACCGAACTGCTTTTAAAGTATGGATATGATCAGGAATTGCTCGAAGCAGTACTTTTATCCTCAAAACGTCTTAATTTTCTTTTTGAAGACATCTTATTAATTAATAACCCAGGTTTTGAAGTTCAAAAAAAAGAAATGACTCCTCAAGATTTTGATTTATATTTAAATGATATTGTATCTGAATTTATGCCGGCCATATCCCTAGATAATCAATTCATTAATAATATTAAATTTGATGATAGACGTTTAAGAATTGTTTTAAGAAATCTTTTAAAAAATGCGATTCGCTATGGTGAGAAAGGAGATCTAAAAATATTCAAACAGAGTCATGAAATTATATTTCAAATACAAGATAATGGCCCCGGTGTCTCTTATGAAAATAGTGAAAAAATATTTAAAGAATTTTTTAGAGAATCTAAGGCAATTAATAAATCACCAGATGGACTTGGGATTGGACTTTCAATTGTGAATACTCTTGTTAAAGATTTAAAAGGTTCAGTTACTTTAGTTAATCCTGGAAAAGTACATGCTCTTCCACAATCACCACAAACATTAAAGCAACTTTTAATGATTGGTAACACTGATAAGTACTTCCAAATTTGTAAGTGTTTTAGAGATGAAGATTTAAGAGCTGATAGACAACCAGAATTTACTCAAATCGATATT
>CAYFHZ010000445.1:0-3180 GCA_964342535.1 uncultured Bacteriovoracaceae bacterium
TATTCACGATATTGCTAGATCGGCGAGAACTTTTGGCTTTTCTAAGTATTTTATTGTTACTCCTGTTAAAAAGCAGCACGATCTAGTTCAAACTATTTTAGATCATTGGAATACGGATGTAGAGAATTCATATAATCCTGATAGGAGCTCAGCGTTATCGTTCATTGAGCTTGCGGATAGTATTGAAATTGCTAAGGAAAGAATCAAAGAAATTGAAGGAGTTGAGCCTTTTGTTGTGGTTACAGGGGCCAATTTTGATGAATTTTCGGGTACGGAAAAAGATTTACACGCAAAGTTAAATCTTGACAATAGACCCATGTTACTGTTATTTGGTACTGGTTGGGGATTACATGCCTCTGTTATTGATGATGCGGATTTTAAATTAGATCCGATTATTGGTACAGCTAAAGATGGTTATAACCATCTTTCAGTTAGATCTGCGGTTGCTATCTACTGTGATCGTATATGCAGAAGCCTCTGAGTCTATAATTTTATCCCTTCCCTCTGGCCAAAATTGGTGAAAGGAAGATTTTATGTATGGAGTACATATGAATTTAGTAGATGTTGTTAACAAAAATTACCTAAGTAAGAATGTTGAAAAGTTTCCAAGTTTTAAAGCTGGGGATACTGTAGCTGTTTCAGTTAGAATTACGGAAGGTAACAAATCAAGAATCCAAAGGTTTGAAGGAACTGTTATTGCAATGAAAGGTAACCCTTCTAACATTGATGGTCATTTTAGAGTAAGAAAAATTTCTAATGGTTATGGTGTTGAAAGAGTTTTTCCTTTTCATTCTCCAAATGTTGAAGAGATTAAAGTTCTTAATAAAGGTAAAGTTAGAAGAGCTAAACACTTCTACCTTAGAGAAAGAACTGGTAAAGCAGCAAGAATCGCTACAGATTATACTTCTAAAAGATAATTTAAGTATATACCCTAGGGCCCAGAGAAATCTGGGCCTTTTTTTTTGGAGAAATTTTTTGTGGAGAGTGATTTATTAAAGAAATATACTGCCGTAATAGGCTGTGATGAAGTTGGGCGCGGACCTATCGCAGGACCGGTTAATGCTTGTGCTGTGAGAATTCATGAACCAGATTTAATCAATCGCTTAAGAGAATTAAATATTACAGATTCAAAAAAACTGAATGATAAAAAAAGAAACCATATTTTAAAAACTCTGAACATTGATACAAATCAAATTATAATTGGACAAAAATATAAATGTGAAGTTGATCAGTATTCATTTGAATATTGTGTAACTGAGCATGGGCCAGAAGAAATAGATCAAATGAATATTTTGCAAGCATCTCTTTCTGCAATGAAAATGGCATCCCAAAAACTAGCTAAAAAAAATGATTATATTTTAATTGATGGCAATAAGACATTTGAATCTGAAAATGAGTTATTAGCTGTGGTTAAAGGTGATAGTAAGATGGTTTCAATAGGAATGGCATCTATCATCGCAAAAGTTTTTAGAGATGAAAAAATGAAAAAATTCGATCGACTTTATCCTGGTTATTCACTTAATAAACATGCAGGCTATCCAACAAAGGAGCATAGACTTGCAGTTCAAAAAATCGGGCCATCCCCCATACATAGAAAAACCTTTAAAGGGGTTAGAGAATTTATCTAAGGGAAACCTCTTTGAGCAAGAAGCTTCAAAGTTTTTATACTCCTTTGGAATACCAGTTTTAATTTCCTCTGCTTTTTTACGTGAACTAGGTGCCGGTCAAGTTGACTATGCTTTTTATAATCAAAAAGAAATATACTTAGTGGAGTTAAAATCTCATGGAAATGGATTAACCATTTCTCAGTATAACAGACTTAAGAAGTCAATATTGGTTCTTGGTGAGATATTTAGTTGTGATGTGCGTTTATGGACTTTAAATTATTTGCCAAAGAACTAAAAGCTTCTTAATCTATTTGTATGAGAAAGATTCTATTTATTTTGCTATTAGCAACTATCATTACTCAACCTGCACATAAAGCCCATGCCATGGATGCTAAAGGAAAAGCATTTTTAATTATTTGTGGTTATGGAACTGTTGGTGGAGCTTTACTAGGATTTGCTTCTATGGCATTTGGATCTAGTTCAAGAGCAATTGCTCAGGGTGCATCTCTTGGGCTATATGCTGGTATCGGTTTTGGAGCTTATGTTATAGCTTCTCATCAGAGATCATTAAATGCTCCAGTTGAAGATCCTGTTTATCAACAACAAGAACCGCCTCCAGGTTATGGAGCACCAGGTGGGGGAGTATTTGGTGGTGGATCTGGTTATCAAGACCCTTATGGAAGTTCTGCACCTCAAGATGATGGAGGTTTTTTTGGAACTCCACAGCGATATATTAAAATTCATGAGGATCTTAGATATAATTATAAGTTAAAGAATGAGGGAGCGAGAAAATTTAATATCCCGCTGTATATCCCTCTATTGAATACGACTTTTTAATTGGAAAATGTTCTTTTTCTGGCACCAAATTGTTGTGATAGGTGTTCAGTTCTGTCATCATCAAGATCAAATTGATCCCATACTAACTCTGCAGCTTCAATAGAATAGAGTTTGAATATTTTTTTAAACTCTTTACTTACATTTGATAGCATCATTTTATTATGATCTTGTTTCTTTTTATTGATCCATTGAATTGTTTCAACAAAATGACAAATTCCAGATGAGCCAACAAAGTCAATGCCACCTAAATCTACTGTAATTCTTGCTTGAGGATTATCAGCTGATAACTCTTCTAGTTGACCTCTCAAGGGCATACTGTGTTCATAGTCTAAATCCCCTTGCATTTGGATGGTAATATTACCTAGGGCATCTCTTAAAATATTCGCCTTCATTGACATATCTTAACTCCTCCGTGATGAATTATAGTCGAACTCCTAGTAAACATGATATCATTTTTATTATAAAGATTTTATAGGGAATTTTCATCTCACTAAGATTAAGGATTTTATATGTCAGGTTTATACCTTGTCACTCTACCTATTGGAAATGCTTTAGATATAATATCAGAAATAAATACTGAGTTTCAACTTGTTTTTATTGATGCTGACAAAGAAAATTATTGCAATTATTATAACTTAGTGATGGAAAAATTAAGTGTTGGAGGTTATATTATTGCAGATAATGTACTCTGGAGCGGCAAAATCTTAGACCCTAATGAACAAGATAAAGAAACGCA
>CAYFHZ010000446.1:0-3172 GCA_964342535.1 uncultured Bacteriovoracaceae bacterium
TAAAATAAATTGTCTAAAATTTAAACATTTCTAAGTCTTATCTTAAAAACCTAAACCAGCAAGAAGATCATCAATTGATTTTTGATCACCAAGATTCTTCTCTTCAACTCCAATAGATACAGAAGAACGTTGGATGTCTTTAAATTTATCTGCAAGCCATCTCAATCTGGTTCCAAAGGCTTCGAGATTTATACCAGAAACCTTTTCAATCTTTTCAGATGCAATACTTTTGTTCATACTTTGAAGAATTTCAACAGTATCAAAGAGTACTGCTACAACGATATCAAGTAGGGCCTTATCCATTGATTGGCTGGCCTTATAACTTATAGTTTTACCTAGCTCGCAGTACATTCCTGTTTGGTCGGCATCAACTGACTTCGCAGCACCCATAACCCTATCTATGACTTGTCCAAACTCTTCTAATATCTTGGGATCAGCTTCGTCTTCATAATTATCTAGTAGCTCTTCTAACTGATTATAAATAGTTTCAGATTCAGAGCAAAAGTCTTCAACAATTTCGGCCATATCTGGGTCTTGCAACATAGACATAATATTTATCCTGGAAAAACTTTATCGATTTTTTCTTTTAAAGTTACTATTGAGAATGGTTTTACAATAAAGTTACTAACGCCAGCTTTTACTGCAATAATAACATTTGCTTGTTCCGCTTCTGCTGTAATCATAAGGAAGGGAAGTGTTTTAAATCTCTCATCAGCTCTTATATTTTTAAGTAGATCTAGTCCGGTTAATTGCGGCATATTCCAATCTGATACAATAAACTCATATGGTTGACCCGCTTCATGAGCTTGCTGAATCATTTCCCATGCGGGTGCTCCGTCATCGGCCTCATGTAGATCATTACAACCCATCTTAGTTAACATATTTTTGATGATTTTTCTCATCGTACTCATATCGTCTACAATAAGTATTTTCTGCTTTGGATTAAAGGCCATTTTTTAGCTCCTCAAGATTATAATCATTATTTTAATATTTTACTTGATTATCGGAAAAGTCTCTAGAGTTATTTAGCTAAAAATGATGCAAAATTTTTTATTTCTTGGAGATAAACTTGTCTAAGATTATAATAGAGAAAAGGATTTTTTATTTATGGGATTTTTACCAATACGTTTATCGACTTTAAAGGGTAGTATTCAACTCGGATTTGATGTTTATGTCCAACTTCCGCATAAGCTTCTCTTATTTGCAAGAGGTGACGATGATATAGAAGATCATAGAATTAAATCACTGAAAAAGAAAAAGGTTAGAAAACTCTATATTCACGATGATCAAGAATCATTTTATCAGCAATATATTGATCGCTGTTTGCAAGAAACAATGAATGATGACTCTATATCCGTTGAAGATAAGGCAGGAATTGTTGTAGGTGCAGGAGAAGCTACTGCTGAGAGAATTTATGAAGATCCTCACTCAAAAAAATCATATGATGCTGCTCAAAGTACTGCGACAAATCTTATACAAGCACTAGGGCAAAATGATGCGATTTTGAAAGGTATCTTTGATCATAAAATCGAAGAAGGTCATGATACTCTTGATGCAAGAATGCAAAAACATGCCTTGAATACTTCTTCGTTATGTATCAGTTTTGCTGAATATCAAAAATGTGAACGTGCATCTGTTGAGCTTCTAGGGGTCGCGGGACTCTTTCATGATGTTGCTTACTCACAATATGCTGCTGAAGATAAGTATCTTTTTGGTAAAGAAATGAAAGATATGGAAGCTAATGAGCTTACAAAATATAAAGAGCATCCGAAAATTGGCGCAGAAATTCTTCAGGATAAAGACTTTGCAAATAAGGCCATTATTGAACTTATTATGTCTCATGAGGAAAAGCTTTCTGGAAATGGATATCCTCAAAAGCTGCAAACACTCACCAAAGAACAAGAAATACTTTCGATTTGTTGTTTTTACGATAGAGAATTAACCCTTCTTGGTAAGAGTAGGGAAGCCGTATTTGAAGATTTTAGTTTGAACCAAATAGGTAATTATAATTTAGAGACTATTAAAGCTTTTAAATCCTTTGTAAAAAAAGCTGGACTTTAATATTCTTGGTAACATAATTCTAAAGTAAAATCACCAATATCACAGCTGATCATAATCTCAACAACAGTTGTTTTGGCTGGATATTTTATTTCATGATCTTTTCCTCGTACAGTACTCGGACTGGCCATTTCAATTTTATATCCTAATGGTGTAAGACCATTTTTGGCATTTCCCATGACAATATTACAAATTTCAGCTCCAGAATCGGCAATTTCTTCATTCCACTCTGTATATTCTTCAAATAGCATTCGTCCGGCCAATTGAATATAGAGTGGTTCAGGCCATGAGATTGCCATCAGCCCTCTAAAATCCTTAACTTCACCGTCTCTTTCAATTTTGCCATTCATACCTATAAGAGCTGTAATGTCTCCATTTGCTTTATTAGTATCTTTAATTTTTGGTGAATGCGCTTTAATCTTCGTCTGAACCATCATTTCAAATGTTTCAGTAAGTGCATCTAAAAATGGTTTTGAGAACTTCACGAATTGACTATCGGCCATAATACTATCCCTTATTTTTAATCTTTGATTTTTTTATCGAAGGTTTTAGTATTATACTTTACATAATTTTTTGAAAAAACACTTTTTATTAATTTAGACAAATATTTATCTCTGATAATCCTTTAATATTCTTATTTAGTTGGATATTTACTGGTATTCTTGTGGTTAAATTTTTGACATGTGAGATAATACCAATAGACTTTCCACTTATTTGTATTTCTTGAAGTAAATCATAGACTTGCTCAATGGTTGTTTCATCTAGTGTGCCAAATCCTTCATCAATAAATAAAGAATCGAGTCTAGCTTCTCCTCTGGTGAGTTCAGCAAGTGCAATGGCCATGGCCAGAGAGACCAAAAATGTTTCTCCACCAGATAGTGTAGAAATCTTTCTTGTTTGATGATCTAGAAAGTGATCTCTAATTTTAAATTCACTTGCATGTTTCTTTTGATCTTGGATGATTTGGTATCGGCCTTGACATAATGAATTTAATTCATGATTTGTTTGAGTTATCAGCATTTGCTCTATCAAAGCAAGAACATAGCTTCTAAATGCATCTTTACCAATAATTTCATTCAAGTTGAGATAGGTATTTAATCCTTGTTCTGATTGA
>CAYFHZ010000447.1:0-3167 GCA_964342535.1 uncultured Bacteriovoracaceae bacterium
TAGGACATTTTCGCTGGGAAATAAGGATAGGACATTATTGTCGAATCTTTATACACCTATGTAAAATTCATAAATACTAATAAAATAAATCAAAAACAGTATAAAGTATACTAACCATTTTTATTAACGACAGGAGAATAAAATGAAACTTTTATTATTGGGTACGTTATTGTCAGTATCTTTAACAACCTTTGCTCGCCCAGACCAAGGTAAGTATCTACTTGTAGGTGCATATTGTAATGGAACATCTCTTACTGAGAAGACTCAAGAAGCAATAAAAGAAGCAAACAAAAATTATCATACAATTATGAATATTATTGATAATGAAGTTAAAGTAAGCAGTATAGATGACTGCGGTGCTAATGTGGCCACCTACTCTTTAAGTAATAATGCACAAGCTACTCGAATGAATTACCAAGATGAGGTTAATGTAAAATTTCCTAATACTTGCCCCAACACCATGCAACAGTCTGAGAATGGAGATTTGATCATTCAAAATCAAACAGAAAATACACTTGAGGTTAGCGTAGATGGTCTTGGTGTAAGTGAGATATGTGATGGAGAGCTTGTATTTATTTATAACAAAGTCTTTTAAGGAGAATCGTTTATGAAATTTTTAACTATAATTGTTTTAGTCTTAAGTTCACAACTATCAATGGCCACAGAATCTGATTGTGAAATTGAACAAGTCAGTAGAATTAGTACCATGAGTGAAAAATTATATGAGTTACATGCAGATGATCTTATTTCATTTAGTCAGTTAGCTCTTTTTCGATCTGCACTGATTGGGGCCAGTCATATGGGAGCTGAAGGTTGTACGAGCTTAGAGTTCAATTTAAATGAAATAAGTATTGAGTATGAAAAACTCATCAAACAAGTAAGTAATCAGAATTCTAAACAGTTAGTTAATTAAGGACAATTATGTTATGTCCATGCTAGGGATCAAATTGGATATGGAACTCTTTATTTATCTCTTCGTGGTGAAAAAAATCATTCTTTTTTACAACAAACTTCAGTAGATGAAGAATATGAATTTAATGGTAAAAAGTATAAATCAGAAGTTTCTTCTAAAAAATATACAAAGAAAGGCTCAAAAGAACTTGATAAATACTCTTGTTATTAATATTGGCCGCTTGGCCGCTATTTTTTATTCTGTAACCTTTTCGATATTTTTCATCTGCTCTTCACATTGACTCTCTATCAATTTAAACTGTTCAATAGCTTTGTCACGTATTTCTTCCCAAGTTTGAGTTGTTACAATCTTGAGATCAAGTGACTGCAATGTCTCTAGTACTTGCATAGAGTTTTCGCCAATCTGGATCGCAAGATTTGAAAGATTATTATAATATGCAAGGACTTCTGATTTATCCTCAAATTTCTTTTTTGCGTACATCGCATAACTTTTATCATTGGCCTTTACAAAAGCAGTAAAAAATTGTCCCCAAGATTGACGATACTGATTTTCAAAATTTAAAATAGCACCTTCCCACTGCTCTTTTGGAGTCGTAAAAATAGCTTCTACTCCAGCTCTAATCTGACCTGTAATCATTTGTACTGTTTTATATTTCTCACCTATTTCTAACCAGAATTCTTTTGTATTTTTTCGCTTTTGTTGAATCATTTTACCGAGCAAGGCTTTGAACTGAGTTGCATTATACGAGCTAACCAAGCCTTTACCTGAGTAATTCATAACAACTGAATTTTCTCCGTTTAATTTATCCCAGAAACTTAATGTTAATGCCTTACTTGATTTTACTTCTATTTCATAAAGAGCATCCACTAGTCTAGCACCTTTATTAAATTTAAAATTCTTTAACTCCACAATATGATTATTCAGTTGTCCTGTGGCATAAAATTCAACTGCCTGACCAAGGGATCTATTTTTAATAGATTTAAACTTAGCTGTAACTTCCCCATCGCCTTTTAAATTTGTCCCAATCCATAAAATTTTCTTATCTTTAGATAGAATATATCCAAGCTGAGTTGTTTTCAGTGGTAAGTTTGCAATTTTCTCAAGGCGATTAAAATCATTTATACCCATTTGGGCAGGTCTAATCAGTTGAACCTCATTTGGAATGGCCAGAAAAACATTGTATAACAAAATAATAACAGAAAGAGGAATTCCTGATATCAATAGTTTCTTTTTGGTTAAGCGAAAATCTTTAATAAAGGATATATCAAATGAATGAGATAGCTCTCCCATTAAAGTCGGAATTTCTTTTAGATATTTATATAATTTAGCTTTAAGCTTACTCGAAGATTGTATATCAGCATGTATAATATTTCTTTTTTGATTTCGTGATGGAGGCGTCTTTACTTCTCTAGGTACTATATGGGCCTTAGGTTTTAATTCAGAAGGTAGTGGAGGAAGCTCAATAAGAGTAGAAGTAGAATCAGTACTCTCACCTGCCATTTTATTTGCTACTGTTGGGACCTGAGCTTTTTTATTATTTTTACTTACTGGTTTAAATAGATCATCAAATCTTTTAGGAGCTTTAAGACCTTCTCTCCAGAGTAACTGACTTTTTCCAATTTTTCCTTGTTTTAAAAAACGTACGATAACATCTGCCCCATATGGACCAAGATGTTCATTATCTTTTAATATAAAGTATTCCATAAATAAGTGACCTTTCTTGAATATAGACAAGATAAGTTATAAGTTTAGTATGATATAGAAACGAGGATGATTCAATGACCGACCGAGATGCGGAAAGCCTTTCCCCATTATTTAACTCACATTTAGCAGACAAAAAAGATCTACCTCTTATGTTAGCCCCCTCAGACAAGGGGGTGAGATTAAACAAGGGAAGAAATGGATCAAGATATGCACCAGATGCAATTATAAATCAGTTAAAAAAGTTAAATGCTCATAATCAAAAATATAATATACATCCAAAAATCGTTTTTAGAGACAGTCAAAATTTTGAAACAGATCAAAATGAATCTTCAAATAAAATTCAAACGATCTTAAAGCAATACAAATCATTTTCTCGCTCAGTACATCTTGGAGGTGGCCATGATCACGTCTTTCCCCTACTAAAAGCAATCAACAACTTAGATTTTATTGAAAATATATGCATCATTAATCTTGATGCTCATCTTGATACAAGAGTTGCAAATGAACACCATTCAGGAACACCCTTTAGGGACTTTGATAAAATAAATAC
>CAYFHZ010000448.1:0-3161 GCA_964342535.1 uncultured Bacteriovoracaceae bacterium
ATGTGTTAATCATGGTTCAGTTCGATCTGATGTTGATACCAGCGATAGTGATTACCTAGCAGCTGTTGCAAATATAACGGCCAATCCAAGTACAATTTCAAATTTTGAAAATTATTTCTATGTTTGTCCGCAATTAGTTCCTGCTGATACCAGTGATAATGACGATGAGGACGAAGTTGATCCCTACCAAGTAGCAACAGATCTTTTAACTGAACTCAAACAACTATATGAGTGTACGACACCTGTATTAGATGAAGTTTCTATATGTGCTAATACTTATGAGAATGCTTCTGAGCTTATGGAGAATTCAACATACTCCTTTGAAGCATTAGATGATGATCTTAACTTTTATAGTATTTTAGGTTCTAGTAGTTTTAATAATATAGTACGAATTGATTACGGAGGAGTTATTTATTACAAACAACAACTTCTCTCAACTGATTCAAGCGTAAGCTTAAATAGTGCAATTACCCTAACGGATCCTAACGATAGTCTCACTGTTGGTCAAATGGCCTCCTTTCAAATATCTCAGCCGACAAGTGCTTCAAATGATACAGTTTCTATCTTTTACCGAATTGATGGAACCTGTGAAAAATTAGGATCTTCTCTTGCTAGGTGTAAAAAATATTATACTCAAGGACAACAATCAACTCCAAGACGAACAAGTGATCATATTTCAGGAAATTACACTTTTAAACTCCCTGACTATGCTGATACAAGTTATAATGTCATTGTAAAAATAAATGATGCAACTGTTGCTCAAGGAGATGATACTTGGAGTATCGTCGATAATGCCGTCGTCTTCAACTCTAATAGCTATCCTATTTATGACAATCAACAAGTCGAAATTACTTATTATGTTACTTCAGATGTTACTGGTTTAACTGAGTCTAAATCTTTAGCACAAGACAAAATTAATACACACTGTGCTTGTGATCCAAATGAAGATCCTTGTTCACTAGTTCCTGAATATAATGATGATGATGAACTGCAAAGCTTTTCATGTAAATATCCAGATAGTGATACGGGTGATTCTTTTTTACAGACAACAGTCTATGTTAGTTCTAAATCTGTGCCCCATAGATTTTATGATGAAAATGGCGTCTATTACGATATAAAAAATGAATCGAGTGATTCACCACAAGAAGGAAATGAATTCAAATATAGCAGTAGTGATAAGGCCGTTCCAAATAATGTTGAAAATGATATAGGTTTTAATGAAATATATGGAAGTATGAATGTTGATAGTAATTCTGCCCAACCTCCAACTGTTATAACTGTTGAGAAAGGAAAAACTTACGATATTTACACAACGTCAGGTGCTTTTTCAACCTGTACTAATTGTGGTTCAGACTACTTTTCAACTCTACAAAAAATATTTCCTTATAATTTTAACTATAAGGGTGGCGGATATCAACCAAGTAAAGTCGAATCAAGAAGAATTGGGAATACTTCTAAGTATAATGCAGACGACTTTAGATTTGGCAGGGCCTGTTTTGTACCAGCAACAATGATTCCTTGGACTCATTCTGCTGACTCTGACGTTGTCACCCAAAGACGAAATAGACTAGAAGCTCAACACTTTCTCTTTGCCAATGGATATAATAAGGATTGGTATGGATTTGATTATGGATCTCTTATTGGATCATTTGATGGTGTTAAATGGTTCTCTATTGGAAATACCAGAAGAATTGAAGCTCAAACCAATAAGCTCTTTCTTGCAATAAATGCCTATTTTGGAGACGTAACTCTTAATAATAGCTATGAGGTAACTGTAAGTGAAGAGACAACAATTACAAATTCTGGTTCACAAGTTTCTCACGACACAGAAAGTGATGGAGCTGAATGTCAGCAATTCCACTATTGTTCAGTTGATAGCGATTGTATAACTCAACTAGGATATGACTATGTTTGTGAGAATATTTCAAAACATAAAACACCATGGCCAACATTTGATTCCAATGCCAATGAAATAAGTGGGTCAACAACCGTCTCACTCGTAAGTCTAGTTGGTGGGAATAACGATGAACCTAAAAGATGTGTTTATCGAGGAGTTGGAGCAATTTGTGAAGAAAAGAATTTTTCTGTAGACAGTGATACTTCGTATACGGGAACTTCTTCCGTTCCACTTCACTCTTGTTCTCCTAACTCTCACTGTGAAACTTTAAATCTGCCAGAGTTTAATAATAGAATTGCGAGATATGCTGTTAGTGCAGCTGCTCAAAATAATCATAAAGATGTGACAACAGATACAGATACATTTGGATTGGGTGCCAGAATTCTTGGAAGACCATATGCTTATTATGGAAGTGAGTCTGTAGATACCATTCTTGCAACGAGACTTGCTGACAATAATGTAAATGCACTATGTATTCCAGGTCGTGATGTAGAAAATGCCACATCACTTGAATATTTGAACTATAGAATGAATACAGATAGACAAGCAGATAAAATCAATAACACAGGAGTTACTTTTGATTATGCCGTCGCCATGGATGAAGACTACTTCTTAGGATGTCCTGCTGTAGATGAAGATGGCAATTATATTCACACCCAGTCCCTAACAAGTACTGAGTATAATGCTGCTGCCATTAGAAATAGTATTTCTACTAATAGTTTAGTACTCGACTCTCTTTCCGGTAAAAATATATTCAATGATCAATCAAGTCTAGTAACTGCTATTGGGTATCATCATAATACCTGTTTACGTGCCCCTGGCTCGAGTTGTTTTAGTGATTTTGAATGTGCACCTAATAGTTGGATTAGTACAAAAGTTAAAAACATTACTAATTTTAATGGTGATATTAGTGAAGCAGAAGAGAATTTCTGGGAACAAGAACTTGTATGTAGAAATACACAAACAAGATTTGTAGAAAACAGCACAACCCCTAATCCACTTTATGATTTAAGTGCACATAAGTGCTGTAGAGAAACAGGTAATTCTATTACTTATGTATCTCAGACACATGAAAATTCTGATATTGAAATCATAAATGATTCAGGTACGATTCTTATTCCAGGTATTAATCAGAAAATTGATGATCCTAAGCGCTATACAAGCACACATGTTGTTTATGATAAACTCATCACTGAAGCATCTCGTTACCCTGCTTTTGTTTCATCAGCAAAACAACCAACATCAAGGCTAAGCTTAACGACTA
>CAYFHZ010000449.1:0-3135 GCA_964342535.1 uncultured Bacteriovoracaceae bacterium
TATTAAGTGGTTTTTTTATGCTGAAACTGGTGTCGGTGATCTGAAAATCGACAAACATGGAAGACTTACAAGAGGAAAGTTAAAAGGATATTTATTTGCAACATGGAAAAGAGTTAGTTGTTGCGTTGATTATCCTTATGTTCCTGCTTTTTATGCCGCACTTGCTGCGATTAAGGCGGCTTGTATATGAGTGGGGCAATAAAAGTAGAAGAGGTTAAAAGTTACGATGAACTTTTATGTACGTCAGGGCCTTTTGCCTCAATGTTTAGAAACGTATTGTTAAAAGCTAAAGAACTAAATGCAAGTGATATTCACATTGAACCTAAGAAAGATGATTTAGTTATTAGATTTAGAGTTAATGGCGATTTGTCGGAATTTATCAAGCTCAAAGGAATTTATTCAAAACCATTTCTATTCGAAGTTAAGAAAATTGCAGGAATGTCGATTGCTCAAAAAGGTAAACCTCAAGATTCTAGGGTTTCATATCCATCTATCGGTATTGATCTGAGAGGATCGGCAATTCCCTCTATATATGATGATAAATTAGTTTTTAGAGTTATTGATAATGAATCAAGTGTGAACCTGAAAGCTCTAGGTCATCCTGAAGAAGTTATAAATATCTTAAAGGATTCCATCAAGTTCAAGAATGGATTGATATTGTTATCTGGCCCAACTGGAAGTGGAAAGTCTTCTACTCTTTATTCAATTCTAAATTTGATAGATAGGAAGAAGCTAAATGTTATTACTATTGAAGACCCTGTTGAAAGGATAATAGAAGGTACTACTCCAATACATGTCAAAAAGGGATTTCGTTTTGCTGACGCTCTGAAGTCTGCCATGAGGCAAGACCCCGATGTTATTTTTATTGGGGAAATACGAGATAAAGAAAGTGCAAAAATTGCAATTGACGCTTCAAATACAGGTCATTTAGTAATTTCTACAATACACGCTAATGATTGTTTTTCGGTAATAGAACGCTTAGAAGGCCTGGGAGTAGATAAGGTTTTGATTGAAAAAAACTTGAAGTTTGTGGGAGCACAAAGGTTAGTTAAAGTTCTTTGTCCTAAATGCAAAGCAAAGGATGGAACAAGCTATTTTAAACAAAGTCAAAGTGGTTGTGAATACTGCTCGTTTACAGGAGTAGTTAGCAGAAGACCAATTTTAGATTATCTTAAATATCCAATTGATTTTGACAGCTCAAATGACAAAAGTAGAAATAATTTAAAGGAAATAGCTCGAAAGTATTTAGTTAAGGGCGAACTGTGTTCAAAAGAATGGGAGGCAATAGAGTGAAGATTCTAATATTTCTTTTAACTTTACTTCCATTAGTATCTTCAGCAGAAGTCAGTTTCTTTGATGATGATATTAATTTCTGGAATGAGAAGAAAGAGAAGAAGCAAGTTCATCAACCGAGTAATAAGAAAGAAAAGTTTGATTGGTCAAAATATAAAAATATTGAAAACGATGAATTTTTTAAAGAAGGAAATCATATACCCCCTAAGCCATTCATGGAGGTAGCAAGAAGACCAACAGAAGAGAATATAAAAAACTGGTTAGATTATATTAGGATGAAAAACGACGTTCAGGCTCGCTTTCAAAAGGCACTAGCTAAGTACAGAGAGAAAGTAAGTTTAAGTCCTGAGTCATCACAAATGTTAACTCAAAAGTCTCGCAGTTTAGTGCAGACCAATTTACCTCAGAAAAATATTACTATTACGACTTATTTTTTAACGACATGTCCTGCTTGTAAAAGAATGTTTAAAACCTTAGAAGAGCTTCAAAAAATGGGTGTTTATGTAGAAGCAATTCAGGTTGATTCAGATAAGAAATTAAAGTTTGGTGTCTCTGTACCTATATACAAGATCAATAAAAAAGAGAAAGAAGGAATTATTAATTCAGGAATTGGGGTTCCTTATTCTATCGTGAGAGTTGGAAAAAAGGCCATTCCTGTAAATGGATTTCAAACGGTGAAAAGCCTTTTTGAAACTTTAAATAAATTGCAATAGGAGGATATTGTTATGAGAAATATATTAACCAAGTTTAAGGTTGTTGATTGGTTGCTTTTAATGTTCTTAATAGTTCTAGTTGGAATCCTGCTGTCTGATAGTGCTTTTGCAGCTTCTATCAAATTGCCAGGAACGGATAGCTCCGACAAGCTTGAAGCGGCCGGTACTTTATTGAGGATGGTTGATACAGCTTTGTTTAAATGGGGTGCTAGAATCTTTGCTGGCCTGGGTATCTTATCAGCAGGGTGGCATTTAAAGGATCAGCGATTTGGACTCGCAGTTATCTCAGTTATTGGATCAATTCTTATTGGTACTTGTCCAATGTGGGTTAAGAATATCTTTGATATTGGTGGCGGCTCAACTCTATTTAGCTAACGTAATATCAAGTAGTTACTGGTGGTTAGCTACTAAATAGTATTGATTATAAGTTATTGAAAATATAGATTTAATAGTGAAATTATGACAAAATTTGTAAATAAAATACTAAATAGTACGAAGAGGTGATATAATGGAGCTGTATAACAGGGGTATTGATATGGAAGCATTAGTTCCAAAACCTTTAGAATCATCATCACCAGAAGACCTTCATAAAGGCCTTTATAAGATATTGCATGGAATTCAAAAAGAGTTTGGGTTTGATGAAGTCGTGATTGCAAAACTTTTACATAAGCCACCTACGACAGTTAATGGATGGTTTAAAAAGAAAAGTGTAAAGGTCTCTAAAGATAAGTACACACCAGATAATGTACAGATTTATGAGCTTATTGAGCTTTATGACACTATATCTAGTTATTTTGTTAAAACAGAAGATCAGGTGAAGTGGTTACAAACAGAGCATCGTGCTTTTAAAGAGCTTTCACCGCTTTTATATATTTTTGAGCATCCAAGTCATCTTCGAGACGTTAGGAGATACTTAGAGGCCAGGATGAATCCATGACTCTATTTCGTTGCTCAGTATTAAAGAAAAGAAACTCAAATAAATTTCTTGATACAACTGATGAGATATATGCAGTTGGGGAAGTCCTTGATCCTATCCATGTGCCAGATCATTTTAAAAGAACAGGTGGCATTCATAAAGATGGAGTAACTAGATTTGGCCCTCTAGGTTATGACCGTTGGCCTCTATATG
>CAYFHZ010000450.1:0-3132 GCA_964342535.1 uncultured Bacteriovoracaceae bacterium
TGGAGTATAACTATATTGTAAATGTTGAGAAAGAACAGTTTTACTTTCAACTTGCCCAGTGCCAATTCCAAATTCAATTAAATTTGTTCCGGCAATTGAGCTTAAGGATGTAAATGCACTAATTAAAATAAATATAAGCATGATTATTCTCCATTTATATAATTCAAAGTATATTATTTCAGCATTGAACTATAAATCCAGCATAAAAGTGATTTTTATTAAATTAGTTTTAAGTATTAGTTTTTTGTTAATAGATTTTTAATGTACTCAGCTATTTCTGTATATTTATATCTCTTTGCTAATTCTAATGGTGTATCTCCTTCATAGTTTTTGATATCAAGTCTTGCGCCTGCATCAATAAGCACTTTTGCAGCATCGGTATTGCCATGCCAAACTGCATCATGAAGCGGCGTGTAACCATTATTAGGGCCTACATCATTTAGTACATCTTTGACATTTTTATCAGCGATTAATAATTTTAACACTTCAGGGTGTCCTTTGTAGGCAGCTTTATGTAAAGCGACAGCATTCATTAAGTATCCAGTAATTCTTTGATCTGCCCCTGCACTTAAGAGATCTTTTACAATATCAGTGTAGCCTGATCTAGCTGCAATCAAAAGAGGTGTGTGAGTATCATTACCATTACCTATGACAGGTTGGACCTGATTAACATTATAGCCTTTTTCTATGCTTTTATGTACACTAACAGTTTTTTGCTTAAGTGAAAGTTCTTGATCTAAGAGTATGTTAATGAGTTTTTGATTTGAAACTTTTTGCGTGAGTGTCTGCTTATATGCTTTAAATATGTTTTTGATAGCATTTATAAGACTGATCTCGTTATTATCAAGTTCTTGATCCCAGCCTCCTATCCATTGCTCAGCTGTCAGACCTTGAGGTGTTTTTATAAAAATATTAAGGTCCTTCGCCTTCATTAATTCTTTAATATTTTCTATTTTAGCATACCAAACTGCTACCATTAGTGGAGTAAAGCCAGACTTTGGGGTTTGAATATTTACAAAAGCTCCTTGCTGGATAAGGTATTTTACAATATGTGAATGGTCAGTTTGAGCAGCAATATGAAGTGGAGTGTTCCCCATTTTTCTATCTAATTGGTTGATATCTGCACCATGGCCAACTAATGTTTTAACTTTTGAGATATCACCACTGATAATAGCCTGATGTAATTGGGGTAATTTGTCTTGAGGATTAACGTCTGCATAGATTGATAATGTTAAGATCATATTTGCTATAATGATTATGAATGATTTCATGATTGTCTCCTTGTTATGGAGCTTTTTTAGAAGATATTTTACATAATATCAAATAATGAAAAATTATTACAAACATAATTTGATATTATGCCTTGTCTGTAGTGATATGTTCCTGTCGTGAGATGATACGATTTAAAAGATTTTATTGGAACAACTACTCACATACTAAATAGTCAATGAGTGAGTACGGTCCTTTAGAAACTGGTAGTTTTATATAGTCATTCCCATTTGATGTTAAAGCGATAACATTTTTTAATTTAGTAGAAACGCTTAAGTACTCCCTTGCCTTTTCATGACCTCTTAAAAAACATTCCCCATCTGCAGTGTTTAAATCATGAACTAAATAATATTCAATACCATTAAATTCTCGAGTGATTTCTGCAATTGTTATTAGTGGCAATGAACAAAGAATAACACTGATTAAAAATTTCATAAAAGCTCCTGTTTCAATTTAATGTTTACATAACATGAATGAAATGTAGCTAAAATAAAAGGAAGGACTTTAAAAAAGTATTCTTTGAGTTTCTGTAAACTCTTATGTAACAAAACAAAAAGTGGTTAGCTTAACGGGAAATTTCTTCCTTGTAATGATGCATACTAAGTATAAATCCTTCTTATAACGAAATGTATAAAAAGGAAATTATATGAAGTTAAGTTTAATTCTTGTATTATACATTTTTTGTAATTATGTTTTTGCAGCAAGTTTATGCTCACTTAATAAATCTGAAATTGAGGGTAGAGATATTCATTACATTCTTCCTGAAAAAGAAAAAAAACAAGAAAATATTCATTACGAAATCGACTTAACAGCGGTATCAGATATGAAAGTTGAACTCAACTTAATCGGTTTTGAAAATGAAGAAGGTGGTAACCAGGTTTTGAGTGATTTGGAAATTGCAAGGGTACGTTTAGAGCAAATATTATCTTCAAGGTCATTTAAGCTAGAAGTTGAAAATCATAAATATAAGAATAAATTACAGTTTAAAAAAAATGATAATAAATCAAATAGTGATATCTATATTTTAATTCAAGACGGGGCGGATGAGTTCAACTCTGAAGTCGACAATACTGTTGATATGGTTTTATGTCCGTACTATTCGAGCAAAAATGTAATAGGAAAAACTTACTCGAATAGAAAAGAGGTTTGGGTCAACTTAAAGTATTATCGGGATAGGTATAACGACTTTAAAATATCTGATATGGTGGGAAATATTCTACATGAATGGATTCATAATGTCGGTTTCGGACATGCAAGTAGATATAACAGATCAAGGCTATATACCGTTCCTTATGGAGTTGGTTATATCGCAAGAGATATTGCAAAATACTTAGACTAAACTCCTTGTAAATTGCACTAGGCAAAATGATTTATTCCTAAAATAAAAATTATATTGAGATTTTTATTCTTCCGATTATAAATAGAATGCTTTTTTTTTTGGAGAATTTTAAATGTTTGTAAAAGAATCGGTTTTTATTTTAATGTTTGTACTTATAAATAGTTGTGGATCTGAAAGTTCAGATTCATCTACTTCAAGCACATCAAGTTCTGTCGGTGATTGTGTTGATGCTAGTTATGGATCCGGTGTTCCTGATTGGATTTAAAATAATTTTGATTGTGTTCAAGTGTCAGTAAGTGGTTCTTATTATAAGTTTGTTACTAATGATGTTCCAATGCATAATAGTGCATATTTTCCAACTGACCATTCGAGATATGTTGCCACAATGGATACTGGAAGGTCCGTTAACCCCAATCAGATTTCAGAGCAAAATTATACTATGTATATTCCGATTACTCCGAACACAACGGCAACTACTACAGATATGAATGCAATTGGTGTCGCAACTGATGGAGTTGTGTTTT
>CAYFHZ010000451.1:0-3130 GCA_964342535.1 uncultured Bacteriovoracaceae bacterium
TAAAGTCCTTAAGAGAAAATTAATAACTAGCGATAGGTCATCGCAAATAATAAATTATTACTTTCTAAAGTAAGATCGTTCACTGTATCAGAATAATAGTTTAAGTATTGATAACTCACTTTAAAATAGAGGCTACCCGTAAGATTGTATTCAGCATTAATAGAATAAAGTGAACTTCGCAGTGAGTTTTTTAAGCTTGAATCTTGATATACATCAGTTTCCGAAACGAGAGAATTGGCATAATTAAAGGAAAGAGAAGCAATCTTTGAAAAAAGCATAAATCTTTTTTCAAGTTGAAGGTCATAAACAAAATTTTTAATATTTGTGGTCGTAAGTCCCTCTGATGCTGTCTTAAGTAGAATATAATCCTGAGAGGTGTAGTCGGTCATAATCTGTAAGGCAAACCCCGACTTAAATACTTTCTTAAAGCCTAAGTTTATATTGTAAGGAGTTTTAATACTAAATGAATCAGAAGCTATAACTTTCTTAAAACCTAGGCCAATAAATAAAAGATTGGATAAATCTCCAGGTAGGTGGGAATAGATTCTGGCATAGAACGGGACAAGTTCATAATCACTTTTGACACTAATATCGATACTCGAAATTTTTTTAGTTGCAACAATACTTTGGTACTCATATCCAATTGAATACTCTAGTTCTTTTTCTATTCTGAAAGGATTTTCTCCTTCTGGAAAGTCTGATTCAAGCTTACTATTTGAATTATCTCTTTTGGGTGTTTGGGCCGGAGGATCAGCTTTCCCCTTTTTTTTTTTTCTATTTTTCTTGAGACTTCTATCTATATCATCTTTTAAATAAGCAATCTTTTCTTGATAATTTTTTGCCTGATCATTTGGAGATGGGGGTTGCGCTGGATTTAAAATTTTTTCATCTAATGTTGGCAAGGGATCTATGGGAGGAGATTCACTGACTTTATCTTCATTTGCTTCTTTGATAATTTTATCTTTGTTTTTTTCTAGAAAATCTTTACCAAAAAAGAGCTCATAGAGAGCTAGTCTTGATTCAAAAAGAAATCGTCTACCTAGAATCTTTTTTCGTAGAACTCTTTTTATTTTTTTCTGACTATTTTCATCGTATAAATAATATTCTACATCAAAATATGAATCATTTCGTGTACGTTCAACTTTCTTTGATTTAAATCCTAAGGTTATGAGTTTAGGAGGATTTGGCGTTTCAAATTCTACTTCATTCTTATTTTTAGGAATTTTGTTAAAGAGGACTTCATATTTATCAGTTTTTAAGATGAGTTGAAGTGATATCCTTCCAAGTTCATTGGTTTGAAATGCAGGAATGAATTTGGATTCTAGGGGACTAATATAAATAAAATCCTTAGAATAAACATTTTTTAATGTAATAGCTAATATAAATATTATCGAGATTATTCTGTAACCCATAATATATTTATACCTTGTTTATAAAATTAAAGTGAAAAATGAGAAAATTGCCTATTATTTAGGCTAAAGTTGTCTTAAGTAGAATAAAACTTGAGTTTTCATATACCTATTAATATCGGTTAAGTATTTGAAATTACCGTATTTATATTTTCTTAAGTTTTACTTATGACCTATTAACCATAGTTAACTTTTACAATAGATCTGCCGACAAGTTCTAAATAAAAGGAGAGGATTTTTGCACTTTCATTTTGGCAAGATTTATACAATTAAAATTTTAATTCTGACATGTTTCAGTTTGTTCTTCTCTTGTGTAGGAACTGTCGAAGATACTAGTCTAGAAACAACTAAGGCGTATCAAGTTGAAGTCGAACAACTTAGTTTCTCTGGTGTTGACTCAGCTAATCCTATAGCCTCTGATAAAGTTGAACTTTATTTTTTTCCAAGCTCTCTTGATGCTGCAACAGTAACCTATCAGATTACTTATGATGGATTACAGGTTCCAATTACTGTTCCTGGATTAAATTTATCTCCAAACTATAAAGGGCTACTAAGATATGTTGTAGAGGGGTTAAAAACTAATACGACATACAACTTTAGTGTTGAAATTTTTAGTGATGATGGCGCTAAAAGTCAGTCTGGTATTATTGTCGCTGCTACAACTTTTGATAATTATACTGCGGATTTTAAAGGAATAGGTAAGGCATCTAATTTAAGTGGTGCTGATGGACTTAATTCACTTCTTGTTGAGTGGGCGCTTGTTCCTAAAAAAGGAACAGATGCCAGTCCGGTAGAAACCGATGTTGTTGAGTATATTGTGACTATTATTGATGCTGATTTTCTTACACCAGCGGATATGAACAATGCTAGTTATAGCTCTCCTCAAAGAAGAGAAGTTCTGGTAGCAAAAACTAAAAGATCTGTGATCGTGAATGGTCTGAAATCTGATACAAAGTACTATATTCAAGTTAGGGCCAAGCATCAAGGAATGATTACATATGCTAATGATGACTCATATATTTCTGAAGAAAATACTAAGTATTTAGAAATATCTACTTTATCAAACGATCTTGCTTCTTATGATTTTGATCAAACGAGTCTTAAGTTGAGCTTACCATTTGGATCTGCTGGTCTTTCAAGTGTAAATTTAAATTGGGACGCCGGTCAAGGGGCTTTTGATAGCTACCGAATTTATTTTAAAAAAGTTAGTGATGCAGGAGATTTAACGACTCATGTTTCAGATGTTTTATGTGATGGTCAGGAGGGGGCAACGAATATTTATTGTAAATCAGTATCCTATGATACAACCTCAACTACAATCGCAGATTTTGATTCTAATACAGAATATGAATTTATAGTTGTTTTATGTCAAACCTCTAGTTGTGGCGTAGGTGAAAAAATACAAAGTGATATTAAAAAAATCACAACTACTCCAGAAACTGCATTGTTTGGTGGAGTTGTGGATATTCTTCCAGCTAGAGATGTAAACTATTTAGACTATGTATACCTTCAAGTTAACCCTCCTAATCTAACAAATGGAATTTTACACGGTTTACTTGTAGAGTATACAGATAGCGATACAGCATCTACGTATATTTTAAATCATCCATATTCTAGTAATGTAACAAGCCTTTCTGTTGTTGATTTTAATTATGAGACAGTAGATGAAATCACAATTTCGGGATTAGAAGTTGGAACTGGAAAGGAGTACTGCTTTACAG
>CAYFHZ010000452.1:0-3112 GCA_964342535.1 uncultured Bacteriovoracaceae bacterium
ATAAATTGATTCAAGAAAAAGGTTATCAAAGCTATGATGTCATAAGCCTTGCACCTACTCACCCAGATAAAGCTGCACTTAGATCAAAATTTATAACAGAACATAGACATTCTGAGGATGAGGTAAGATTTTTTGTTAACGGCAAAGGACTTTTTATTCTGCACTTAGATGATAAAGTTTATAGTGTCCTATGTGAGAAAGGAGATCTTATTAGTGTTCCGGCCATGACTCCTCATTGGTTTGATATGGGAGCGCATCCTGAATTTACGGCCATACGGTTATTTAATAACCCTGATGGCTGGATTGCAAAATACACAGAGTCAGGTATAGATAAATCATTTCCAACTCTTTGAAACAAATGTATGATCTTAAGTAAAACTAAAGTTACATGCTAATTTTTCCGAAGAATTGGTATGAAATTAGCTATAAGTATCGTTATATTTTTAGCCTGTACTTTGGTGAGTGCTGGTACAGCAGATGAGCAAAATGAAGATAATATCACTATATTAAACACTCTTATTGATGATATTAGTGGAGTTATCACACCTTCAGGTGCATCACAGGTATGTAAGGAGAATATCACATTTATTAACTGTTCTGAAAATAATATGACTGAACTTACTTTCTATAAAACCAAAGCTGAACAGATGCTTAATGAATGGAATGAAAAAATCATTAAGGCTGAAAAAGCTGGCCTTATTGAATTCGAAAAAAAGAAGAAAAGAAATAAGGATGGTAATTACTATTATCTTAATATCAGTACTTTTGAACCAGTAAAAAAAATACTTAGTTGTATCGCTGAGGAATTAAAAGAGCTCAAGCTTGATTGTAGCAGTACTAGTAAAAGATGCTTAAAGGGTGATAAGGCCCATACCTTTCCACTTATAAACTCACCAATCTATATTTGTGATACCTACTTTAAAATTGGTGATCGCTATAAAACTGGTACCCTCATCCATGAAGTTTCTCATAAATGTGGAACAAATGATTATAAATATTTTAATAGTAAAGATAATCCCCCAAAAGGTAATTGGATCACATCATGGTATGAAATTGCAGATACTTATGAGTATTGGGGGTCCTATGGCTTTTGTATTCCTGAGAAAACCTGCAATCGATAAATCTACTCTTCAGTTATAAAAAAATATGTAACATATACACGACACACACTGCGCTGCACCATGCGTTGTATCTCTCTTGCTATTTCTAAATTTAACTAGGAGAATGACATAATGAAATCTAAAGTAGTTAGCCTAAGTATTCTATTTTCATGTTCTGTATTTGCGGGTCGCTATATAAATATTGATGACTTAAATACAAAAATTAATGAATGTGAAAAGACAATAAACTGTTCATATGAAATAGAAGAAACTGGGCCAGGTGAATATACTGTACTTCTAGAGAATAAAGAAATTCGAATGAGAGAAAAGTACTCAGTAACTCCTAAATTACTTTTAGAAAATTGTGCGAGAAGATTACAAGTACAACAACCCCAGATGCAATATCCAGCTTATTCAAGCAATAATTCATCAAACCAAAAACCAGTGGAGCAAGTTCAGCAACAACAACAAGCTCAACAAATGGACTATAAAAGTTTAGAGAAGTTAAGAAAAATACAAGCAGGTTGTATCAAAGAACAATAAAAAAAAGGAAGCTAATGCTTCCTTTTTTTATTTAGAACAAAATAATTCAAAAACATCAGTTGGTTGATCTGTGGCCCCATCGTAAGTATGTCCACCTAAAACACCTAAACAGTCATCTTGTCTCACCACTTGAGAAAACCCTTTTTGCCCATGTAAGTAACGTCCACTATGTGACCACTTACTTGATAAAAAATCATACTCATAAATATGAGGGACATATTCATAATTCCAATCCCCTGTTTTGAACATACCACCAAAAATATAAGCTTTATCACCCAAGAAATTAGATGCTGGAGCAAAAGTAGCAAAAGGAAGTTTAGGTAATTCACTAAATGTATAAGTAACAGGATTAAATTTTGTAAAATCATTTAAAAGAGCAAAATGGCTTCCCCCTTCGCTGATACCACCCACAAGATAAACCTGGTTTTCCTTTACAAAGGCACTAAACGCTCTTCTTTTCTTGGGAAGAACTGAGGATAAAGTTGTCCAGCTTTCTGTATTAAAATTAAAAACATCAATTTCACCGTGAAAAGTTCCATCAATATCATCTATATATTTTGGAGTTGAGTCCCATCCTCCGATCATAAATGCTTTATTACCAACTTTTGCAACAATATTAGATGATCTTCTTCTTGGCATAGAACTAACTTCGTCCCAAGTATTAGTCTCAGTATTGTATCTTTCAACTGTAGAAATTGATTTCCATTTTGGAGTGTTATTTTCATCATAAGCAAAGCCACCAAAGGCATAAATATATTTGCCATGAGCAGCTAATTGAAATCCATGACATGGAGTTGGTCTTGGAGCTTTTACTGACCAAGTTCTCGACTTAGTGTCATAGGCCGTAACTCTACCGGTAAATGATTCAGGCGGGTATGTATGTTCTGGCCCTTGGTGACCTCCCATCACATAAATAATTCCATTATGATTAATAGTACCAAATGAAGATCTCGGCTCACCCGGCATATGCGTAAGAACATCTATTTGATAATTTGCTAGACCAGAAATTCTTGGAGCGTAGAAACTGGTTCCAGACTTAGTTACAACAACTGTATTTGAAGTCATAGAATTTTGCCATTCGTTTACAGATTTTTTATAAATAGAAAAAACACCATTTTCTAATTTATCAGAAGTATATACAAGATTACCAAAGCGATCAAAATGTGGTGAAAAATCTCTTCCTGCATCAGTTGTCGCTCTAATAGTCTTTTCAGTAAACCTATCGTAAATATAGATATCCCAATTCCCATCTACCTTAGCAGTATAAGCAATATACTTTTCATCTTTTGATACAGCTGGAGACATTCCGTTTCCAATAATTTTTTTATCTTTGGTTCTTGTTTCAAAAAGTATGATTTCTTTAACAGCTGCATTTCTTTGATAAACAACAAGTTCACCCGCTTGAAGAGGTGCTGGAAAAAAACTATTGTAAGCTTCCTTAATATAAGTAATATTTGAAGGTTCATTGA
>CAYFHZ010000453.1:0-3091 GCA_964342535.1 uncultured Bacteriovoracaceae bacterium
AAAACTTCTACATCATCATGCCACTTTACAATATCAATTTTCTCACCTTGAAGTTCATTTACAATATTTTGAACTCTAGACCCTTTCATACCAACACATGCACCAACTGGATCAATATCTCTATCAACTGTATAAACTGCAATTTTAGCTCTATGACCAGGTTCTCTCGCAGCTGCTTTAATCTCGATAGTACCATCCTGAATCTCTGGTACTTCAGTTTCAAATAACTTAACAAGAAACATCGGTGAAGTTCTTGAAAGTCTAATTTCAGGCCCTCTGTTTGTCATAACAACTTCAGACAAGTAAGCTTGAACTCGATCTCCTGGTTTAAATGTTTCACCATATATGATTTCTCTTCTTGCTAAAATCGCATCTGCTTTTCCAAGATCTAAGATAACATTCCCTCTCTCATACCTTCTAACAAGTCCAGTAACTAACTCACCTTCTCTGTGTTTAAAATCAGAGAATAAAATTTCTCTTTCTGCATCTCTTACTTTTTGAAAAATAATTTGTTTTGCTGTTTGAATATCTACTCTTGAAAACTTTGGATCTTCAATTTTGATACCTAACTGATCTCCAATTTCACAATCTACATCTAGTTCTTTAGCTGCGTTAAAATCGATCTCAACAATTGGATCTTTAACTGCATCAACGACATTTTTGTATTGAAATATTTCAATTTCACCATCATCTTCATTATATCTGGCTTCATATTCTCCTTGGATTCCAAACTTCTTTCTTGCGGTTACTAAAAAGGCTTGTTCGATCGCTCCAACAACTATTTCTCTTTTGATTCCACGATCTTTCCCTAACAATTCGATTACTTTACCAATTTCTGAAAAGTTCACTTAAACTCCTTACTGTCCAATCTCTGGATCTAAACATGCTTTTTTTACTTGCTCATATTTTAGTTTTAAAACGAGGCCATCAAAGTCTAAAGTAAATTCTTTTTCTTCAACATTGATAAGCTTACCTCTTAATTTTTTAGCTGCTGCTAGTTTCTTTGAAACCTCACTGGACCACTGATCTGCTTGAATATCACCAGAAATAGAACATTCAATGAATTCCCCCTTGGCCATTTCAAAGTGAGATAAAGTCTTTAAACTTCGATAGACTCCAGGAGAAGAAACCTCAAGAACAAAATCATCAGGTATCCAATTTTCAGTTTCACAGTAAGGATTAAAGGCCCTATCAACCTTAATACAATCATCAATTAGTGCTGAATTTGTTTTGGGATCAATAATGAAGACTCTAAGAGTTGCAGAACCTGAAACATACTCAAGGTCATAAAGGTTATAACCCGTTTCATCCAAAATTTTCAAAGTTAGATCTAGAAATTTCTGCTCTAAATTTGACCTTCGTTTATTAAACTCCATTCGAGATGACCCCATAAAAAAAAGGGCAGATTGAAAAAATCCACCCAAAAACAACATAATGAACTGTATCAGTTTGTATAATTATCAAAACTTAAAGTATTTGACAAGTTTATTTAGAGAATTCTTTGCATTGCGTAAGCATTCGAACCATCTGAGTAAAACCGTTTTTTTTCAACTAGCACTTCAAACTTTAGCGACTCGTATAGCTTAATTGCTGCCGAGTTACTAACAGAAGCCTCTAAATATATTGAACATATTTTTTTTTCACGGTATTTATTAAATAAAAATTCTAAAGCTTGTCTTGCAAAACCTTGTCCCCTGTAGTCATTTTCAACTACCACTTTTAAAAGATGAACAAATTGATCCTCAAAAGAGACCTCTAGCAAAGTAAAACCTATTGGTTTTTTATCGTAAATTATTTGATATAAATCATAACAAGAAGAGCTCTCATTTAAGCACAACCAATCTTCTTTATTCCACGGATATTGCATATACTTTTGATCTAAATTTACTAATGTTGAAATAGTTGCAGAATCTTCTAAATGTATTTTACTTAATGTTATCATCACTGGTTTCCCAATAAAGCAAATGAACAATTTGCTTACTCACCGATTTTGTTAGTTCTAAAACACTAGCAGAGGCTTTTTTAAGATCCTCTTTGCGAGTTTCACTCACGCGAGCGGAATTCCAAAACCGGGAACGTAAAAAGAGCTCAAGTTTCATAAGATTGAGAAAGATATCATTTTTACTTAATTTGAATTCAATATTTTTATCTAGATGTTTATAGCAAGAATGTTTTTTTGCCTGCATTTCCATTGCAGAAATCAAATCATCTTTAATCACTAAATCATATGTGTTTTTATAAATGAGCATTTTAAAAAAGGGAATTATTTTTATATAATACTTTTTCTCTTCTGGTGTAAAAGCCTTCTCATTTTTGTAACTAGTGAGCTTAGATAGAGTTGTCTTGAACCACGGTAAATAAACCGAATTTATAAGAAATTGGGACGGTTCTATACAATGCATGAATTCTAAGTAGCTGTTATAATTAATAATATCCTGAACATTGTATACTTCATTACTTATTTTGAAGATAAATTTATCTTTTTTTATAATTTTTTCCGAAGCATTCGTAAAATTTGAAATAATTAAAACACAAAAAAGTAAAAATCTAAACCGGTGCATTCATATCCACGTTACCAATAACTTTCTTTGTAATAGAGTCATCTTCTTTGTGAAAACGTGATTTAACTCGAGGGTTAAAGGTATATCCGTCTTTACCTCGGAGAATATACTTTCTCATAGACCCCTTAGGCTCAATTAATTTTCTTAAACGTGATATAGATGTATAAATTAATTTGTCATGAATTAGTGGGTTGTATTCATCTTTCCAAATTGACATTGCTAAATCATCTTTATTGTAGGCTTGACCTGGATTTTTTGCCAACAAAAACAGAATTTCAAGTAAAACAAATCGATGTTTAAAGTCAATTGCACCGATATCTTTCTCATGAATCATTCGATTATGTCTGTCTAGGTATAAGTCAACACTTGAGTCATTAACATCTTCAACTTGATTTTGAATAAGTGACCTTAACCTAATATATGAGTCATTGGATGCTTGAGATGCAATTTTGAAAAAAGTTAAAGCTTGAGCAAACTCACCTTTTTTCTTTGCAATAATGCCTTTTCCAAGAAGAATATATCCAAAAAGG
>CAYFHZ010000454.1:0-3073 GCA_964342535.1 uncultured Bacteriovoracaceae bacterium
ATTCGATTGTCAAAGAGCCCGCTCAGGTCGATTTTTCGTAAAACCTTGCTACTAATTTTTTCAATTTGTTGTAACAGCAATCAAACACCTCCTTTCTTAAAGGGTTAATCTTAATCGTTAGCCTTCGGGCGTGACTAACAACTTGAGCTGGTATTCCTAAAAGTAATTTTCTTATCTTTTTTGATAAACATCCTTTCTGACTAATTAAGAAAGATGTGGTTCTCATCATGTTGTAGGCAATTGTTCCAATCAAACCGTAAACTTTATTTGCATTGAGTTTCTTGCAGGGAAAATGTTTAAAATCTAATCCGTATTTTTGTTCCTTGATAAAGTTCTCACAATTAGCTCTACCACGATAAAATTTAATGACTTGTTTTGCCTTCCACTCATGTTGAAAAATGTTAGTACAGATTGCAAAGTATTTGTATCCATCTTCTTTTGGAGCTCTGATAAAAACAACACGAAGAATTTTGGTGTTTCCCTGAAGGCCTTCTGGTGCGTAGATTGCGTTAGCAACCTCACATTTATCAGAATCAAAAAACTTAATGTTTATTCTTCTCCACTTGATGGTATTTTTATTCTTTTCTAAGATGGTGTTGTAGACGTTAGCTTTCATTGCCAGAGCGAACTTAGCTTCAGCGGCAAAGCAAGTATTCATAACTTCCAGGTTGCAAAAGGCAGAGTCACCACGGACTTTTTTCTTCATTCCCTTAGGTACTTTATTCAGGATATTTCTGATCATTGCACCCGATCCGTTTGCCGAATAAGTACTACCTGAGCGAAGTTGAAACCCATAACTAAATCCATACTGATCATAGGCATTGAGTGAATTTAGTCCCCAATTATTTTTGTAGTCATATTGCAGTCCTTCCATCTTTAAACCAGTTTGAACGTGTGGTGTAGAGTCGATTGCAAGTTCAAAAACTTTATCTTTAGGAAAAAGAATTTGTCTTTGCTTCAAAGCGAGTAAAGTCAATTGCTCTTCTAGAAGCTCAATTGACCTACTTGAAAAAGACCTGATGAACTCCCCAGCAGTTGTTGAAGCGATACCACCAGAGGTGAGATTTTTGAAAAGAGTATCAAGTCTTAGCCAATCTAAATCATCAAGGCAATCACCACCACAAATGAATTTAAAGATAAGAGTTTTAAACTTATCATGCTGAGAAATACCAGAGTTGAGTTTCTTTCTTGGAAGTAGAGATTGAGTCTGCTCTCGAGTTTTTAGTAACTTGTATAAGAGATCATAAATTTTTATGCCTCCGAATGAAGAAAAATCTTTATTAATTGATTCGATTGAAATATTTTTGAAGTTCATAAGGAACCTTTTTGTTTATTAATTTTTGTTTTTGGCGAAGTAGATCTTAATATTTCAAAAAGGTTTTTTCATTTTGCGTGGCCGTAGACGCATGGCTGAATTGATAATCAAAAAATTGAATTTGGGTGAAAGTTAAAAAATGAGGTGAAGGCCCATAAGGCCAACGATTAGATTGTTTTTGGTCTGGAGTCGTGAGGATTTAGGTTAATATTATGATTTGTTTGAGAGTTTTGTTATTTATTCATTATTCATGAATTGTGAATCGTGATGATTTGTAGTAAAATATATATATGAATGGAAAAAATAGTAATTTAAAACCGCAAGATATCATCATAATAATGAAAATTATTAGTAAAGGAAAAAATCCTTGGAAGATTGCTGACTTAGCATATGAGTTAGGACTAAGCTCAGGTGAACTATCTAATGGGTTAGAAAGATTAAAAACTAGTGAACTCATAGACTCAACAAAGAAAATTCCAATGAGATCTAATTTAAAAGATTTTTTATTTTTTGGATTAAAATACGCTTTTCCGGCTAGAATAGGAAAGTATGAAAGAGGAGTTCTTACAGCTCATAGTTATGGAGTGATGAGGAAAAAAATAGTAAGTGAAACTAAATATGTATGGCCACATTTTGAAGGAACTCATAAAGGTATCTCAGTATCTCCACTATTTAAGAATGCAGCAGAAGCTTCTCTATCTGATGAGAAGTTACACCAGTACTTGGCTTTAATTGATTGTATAAGAGTAGGTAAGGTTAGAGAAAAAAAAATTGCGATGGAAATACTTGAAAAGGAATTAATAGTTTAATGAGCTATGAAAATAATTATGGACTACTAAAACTTGCAGCAGAACTGCTGGGAAGCTTAAGTAAGGATCTTGTATTTGTAGGAGGTTCAACAACTTGTTTATATGTAGACCCTGAAATGTCTGATGATTTAAGGCCAACGGAAGACGTTGACTGTGTAATTCAGGCATATTCAATGAAAGAGTATCGTAAGCTTGAAAAAGAGCTTAGAGCAAAAGGGTTTGTAAATGATACTCGTAAGAATGCTCCAATTTGTAGATTTGTTTATGGTGAGGCTTTAACTTTAGATGTTATGCCAGATAATAAGGATATCTTGGGTTTTAGTAACTCTTGGTATAGTCCAGGAATTGAAAATAAGGTTCAAGTTAGAATTGATGAATATGAAATAAGTATATTTTCTTTACCATACTTTTTAGCTTCTAAGTTTGAAGCTTTTGAGGGGAGAGGAAAAAGTGACCCTCGTTTCAGTACAGATTTAGAAGATATTGTAACTGTAATTGATGGAGTGAAAGAGTTTAAACTTAATAATTTATCTGATGATTTATCAAGTTACTTATCTGATATGAGTAAATATAGTTTAAATGACTTATTAGCTCAAGAAGCAATAAATGGATTTCTAGGTGACCCAGATCGAATAGCTGGCTTAAATAAAAGACTTAAAATTCTTGAGTCTTTGAAGTTGTAAAAGTTGACTACATATTGACTACGGCCAATCGAAAAACTCCGAAATACACCGAAAAAAACAGTATTCAAAATTGAACTAACTCATTGATATTAATGAATAAATTTAAAGATTTTACGGCCTTAGAAAATGGCTTAATAGCACTCATAACCCGAAGGTCATAGGTTCGAATCCTGCTCCCGCAACCAAAATTTACGACGCATGAGAAAAAAACGGGTCAGAATAATACTGGCCCGTTCTATAAGTTATCGTATTTTAATACTTAAATT
>CAYFHZ010000455.1:0-3061 GCA_964342535.1 uncultured Bacteriovoracaceae bacterium
ATGGTAAAGATGATAAAGGACAAATTCTTATACATGCTTATCACGAAGGAAATAATCTTGTTATAGATGTAGTAGATGATGGGAAAGGTATTGATCCAGATATTATTAGAAATAAGGCAATAGCAAAAGGCATTATACCTGCAGATTCACCTATGACTGATCAAGATGTTATTCAACTCATTTTTCATCCAGGTTTTTCAACTAAAGATCAAGTATCTGAGGTCAGTGGGCGTGGTGTTGGAATGGATGTTGTTAAAACTAATATTGAAAAACTGTCTGGAAGTGTCAATGTAAAGACAGAACTTGGAAAAGGAAGTACATTTAAAATAGTTCTTCCACTTACAATGGCCATTATTGATGGAATGGTTGTTAAAGTAGGCGAGAGTAAATTTGTTATACCAATTGCACAAGTTCAAGAATCTTTAAAACCAGATAAAAAAGATATTCACTTTACAACTGGTCTTGGTGAATGCCTAGACTTGCGTGGTAAAGTTTTACCTGTGCGAAAAGTTGGGGATCTTCTAAAGATCAAAGATAATGGTAAGGTTTTAAGTGAACAAATTATAATTATTGCAAATGGTAAAAATGGACCTCTTGCAGTTGCTGTTGATGATATTATTCAGCAACAACAAGTTGTTATCAAAAAACTTGGTACAGAAATTCAAGATCAACAAGGCTTTATGGGTAGCTCTATACTTGGAGATGGAAAACCAGCTTTTATTATTGATGTTGATGATTTATGTAAACAAAAAGCTTCAAATAATTTTCAAAGAAAAATGGCGGCATAAGAAGGGGATTTTATGATTGATTTAAATGAGAAAGATAATTTAACATCCACTGATCAAAATCGGTATATTGAATTTAGTCTTGGAGATGAAGACTATGCAATACCTCTTTTAATGGTGAAAGAAGTTATCAGTATCCCTGATACGACACCAATTCCAAAAGCACCGAAACACTTTGTTGGTCTTATGAATTTAAGAGGTCAAGTTATCTCGATTGTAGATTTAAGAACAAAGCTCAATATTAAGCCAACAGAGCTTGAAACAGATAATGCTGTTATTATTGTAGACTTCCAAGGCGTAAATATTGGAGTAATTGTTGATTCTATTAATAGAGTTCTTGCTTTCACCAATAGTGAGGTTCAAGAAATGCCAGAATTGGAATTTCAAGTTCGTGCAGATTACATTAGTGGAGTATTTAAAAAAGATGAAGGTCTAACTGTTCTTTTAGATATTGCTAAATGTTTAGATGTAAAAGATCAATCAATCGTAAAAGCAGTTGCAAAAGCAGCTTAGAAAAAGGTTTTAAATGTCAGCTCTCTCCAAGACAAGTTTATTTGATGAACTTGTTAACTATGCTATGGATACTGTTTCCAAATCGTCGGGTAATGTTTTTAACGAACAACATCGTTTTTTAATTGAAACAAAAATAAGAAAACGTATGATGGATCTTAACCTTACCGAGCCACATGAATATCAAGCATACATTAAACAAAATAGAGCTGTTGAAGATGACTACCTTACATCAGAGCTAACAACACATCATACTTTTTTCTTTCGAGAATTTAGGCATTTTGAGTTCTTACAAACTCAGATTCCAAATCTTATAAAAAATGCAAGAGAGAGTGGAAAAAAGAAAATTAAAATCTTATGTCTTGCCTGTTCAAGAGGGCAAGAGGTTTACTCTGTGGCCATGTTTTTTCATTATCATTTAAACCAAATGAACGCAAACGATGTTGATTTTGAAATAGAAGGAACTGATGTTGATAAAGCTTCAGTTAAAATTGCTGAGAATGGCGTTTATCGTTTTACAGATATTAAGTCGATACCAATGAAGTATCTAGGAGATCATTGGCAACGAGGATTAAATGATATTGATCAGTATGTTAGAGTAAAAGACAGTCTTCGTACTAAAGTAAAATTTCGCTATGGTAATCTTCTTAACTTGAAAAATGAACTTAAAGATAGTTATGATATTATTTTTTGTCGAAATGTTTTTATCTATTTTAATGAAAGCCAAATTAAATTAATAGGTAAAGACATTTTGAATCATCTCGCACCTGAAGGTTTTTTCTTTACTGGAGTATCGGAATCACTAACTTCGCTTCAGTTGCCAATTGATAGTTTTGGCCCTTCAATCTATGGGCATAATAAGAAAAAAGCAGTAGATAATCCAACAATTACTGATATTAAGAAAATTGAAAAGCAAATTGAAGTTGTTCATCAACCACAATTTGTAGAGCTACCAAAACCTCTTAAGATTCTTTGTGTAGATGATTCAAAAATTATTTTATCACTACTGAAGAAAATTTTTAATGCACATCCTGATTTTGAAGTGGTAGGAACTGCAGAAAATGGTGAACAGGCCCATCATTTTTTGAAAGATAATAAAGTTGATCTTATGACATTAGATTTACATATGCCTATTATGGATGGCCAGACCTATATGAAAACTCATTATAATGCTAACCATCCGCCAGTAGTTATTGTTTCTTCAGTATCTAGAGAAGATGCATTTGTTGCGATGGAAAGTTTAAGACTTGGTGCTTCTGACTATATTGAAAAACCTTCACTGGATGATTTCATGGTTAAAGAGGATGAGATATGTACCAAACTTAAAGTGGCCGCATTAGAAAACATAATGGGTAAAGTTACTCATATTACACCATCTATAGACAAAGAATTTCATGCACATGAAATTGCGCAACCAGATAAAACATTTTACGCCATTTATGGACAGTACTCGAGTCAGAAAAAGATTAAACATATTCTTTCTGAGTTAAAGCGTGATACTGTTAGACCTTGTATTTATCTCTTTTACGAAGCAAATTACAATGTTCTCGATGAAATTGTAAAAGACCTTCAATCGAGCTATCCACTTTTTAAAATTGAAAAACTTTCCGAAAACTCAGTTGTAGAGCAAGATAGAATTTATATCTGTGATTTTAAATCTACATATGAAACTGTAATGAATAAGAATAAATTTCTTAAGAATTCAATGGCAGTTATTGGACAGCATTCAAAAAGAGGGTTCTTATGAAGCTTACTTCAAAAGATAT